>JBAXOO010000167.1:0-4619 GCA_037133235.1 Cyanobium sp. ELA507 | reverse complement strand
CCGCACCGGCTTCCACGGCAGCCAAGTCCTCAACGAGCAGCTCCTGCTGCTGAGGGGGCTTCAGCGATAGAAACGCGCCAGAGTTGAACGAGAAACCGGTGGAGGAAAGCTTCACCATCAACCGCATCATCTCCATACCAACAGCAAAGGGTGAGTAGGCAAAACCAAAAGAACCGTGACCCTGGATGAGTCAATGCCCTCGCCATCGCCGAGACCATTACCCGCGGTGGATCTGCAGGGTCGCCTGCTGGCCGATCTGAAGGTGCTGGCCCGTCCCCGTCATGCCCGCTGGGAGGCCCTCGGCCTACTGGCGGTGCGGGCTTACATCAGTGAACGGCTAGGCGCCTTGGGCCCCGTCAGAGCACACCGCTTCCGCAGCGGCATCGACGAGGGCACCAACCTGATCCTGCGCCTCCCCGGCCGACAGAACGGGCTGGATCCCCTGCTGGTGGCAGCCCACTACGACGGCCCGCTCAACTCCCCCGGCGCCGACGACAACGCCACCGGTGTGGCTGCCCTGCTGGAACTGGCCGCTCACTGGTCCCGCCAACCGCCCCGGCGACCGGTGTGGCTGGTGGCCTTCGATCAGGAGGAGTGGGGCATGCTCGGCAGCGCCGCCCTGGCGGCTGACCTCAAGGCCGCCGGCCAGAGGCTGAGGCTGATGGTGAGCCTGGAAATGCTGGGCTACACCAGTCCCGAACAGCGCTACCCAATCGCCGCCATGGGGGCCCTCTACGGCACACGTGGTGACTTCATCGCGGTGGTGGGCAACACCGCCACGGCGCCCCTGCTGCCGGGACTGGCCCGGCGCATGGGCCGCCATGTGCCCACCCGGGTGCTGCCGGTGCCGAACAAGGGCAAGGCCCTGCCCGATGTGCGCCTCAGCGACCATTCCCCCTTCTGGGACGTGGGCTACGACGCCCTTCTGATCACCGACACCTCCTTCCTGCGCAATCCCCATTACCACCGCCCCAGCGACACGATCGACAGCCTCGACCTCCCCTTCTTGGCGGCCGTCACCACGGCGGTGGCAGCAGGGCTGGGTGAGTTGTGAGATGCAGCGGGAGGCGTCTTCGCTCCATTCACATTGTGCGTTCAACACTCTCCGACCCAGTGAATGCCGCACGATGCTGGAAACGAAGGGCAATGGACGGGGGAGGAAGATGATCGCCGTTCGATCAACCACGGCACGCCAGAGAGCAAAGGCCTGTGGTGATACGAAACCGGGATACCCACCCAGCCAGGAGGTGTTCTTAGGCAGGAAGTGCGGGGATAACAGGCACGCCATCTGATTGCCGTGGGCCGCAGCAAAGGGGAGCTCACCAAGATCGCCGACCTGGTGGACAGCTTCCTGGACACACCCCAGATGGAAGCCTGCATCGCCCGCTTCCGGGCCTTGCCAGAAACGCCAGCTGCCGATGGAGGCGGGAGTGCTGTCCATTCACCGAAGCTCCCGGAGCAGCGGGAGCCACAGCAAGAGGAGTCAGCCGATGTTGCCGGAACTTCTTTGTGGCCGGGTTCCGTAACGACCTGGTGCACTGCACCTGCACCCGAACATTGCGGGCTCGCAGGGCTGGGTCATTGAGGTTGCTAAGCCTCCAGCACCTCCTGCCCGTCCACACCGGTGACGCGGATGGCACCGCTGAGGCGCTCCAACGCCAATTGTTGCCAGAAGCGATCGGGATCGAGTTCGGAGGCGGCCAACAGGGCCCGCTCACTCAGCGCCCCGCATTCCTGCAACAGCTCCCTCAGCAGATCGGGTTGCACTGGGGCGACATCTCGAGCAATCGAATCCAGGGTGGATGCAACCTTCTTCCGCCCGCGCCGCGAGGGTTTGCCCGCACCAGCTTCCGCCTGGCGGGCCGCCCGAATCCGTTCCAGCAACACACTCGCCGGCTCGTCGCCCGGGTCCTGGGGCACCAGCTCGCCGCGGAACGCCTTGGCCAGCAACGCCGGTGTCAGCCGCTCCACGATCCTGCGGGCGGCGGTGAACCGGGCTTCGAGTTGGTCGGCGAGGGAGAAGAGGGCTTCAACGCGATCGATGATTTCGCGCTGCTCAGCAGGAGATGGCATTTGAATAGGCAGTTGTCCGAGCGTCTTTTTGCTGATTGACGCAAGATTGGTCGTTTGCTTTCCTTTGCCCAAGAAATGGTCGACACCACGAGTATTTGACCACCAGGAGACAAACTTCGGTTGATCATCTGGACTCAGCAGGCGCGACCGGAATACATGGTTCTGAAATACGCACTGATCAATCTGACCCTCCCATATCCAGCCGCGTCCAACCTTGTCTCTGTCCCCTCCCTCGTTGAACAGGATGTCGCCCTCCTCCAGCAGCAAGGAATCGATCTTCCCTGGGGGAACTCGAATGAAGGAGATCTCACTAAGGTCAAGATAGCCTCTATGAACGTTGGCAACCCGCAGATAAGGAAACTCGGGATACTCATCAAGTTGCTTCTTTGAGTCCTTCGTGATTCCGCCTTGAATGGAAGCGATGTCGTCGAGGATGCCAGGCTTCCAGTCCTTGTTGATGTCCCGCTCCTCCCGCCACTCCCGCGTCAACTCCCCCGAGGTGGCCGCCGCCAGCACCGCTTGGCGAAAGCGCTTGAGCAGGGCCTCCACACCATCGAGCCGCTGGCGGCAGGCGTCGACGGCGGCCAGGGTGGTGTCGAGCTTGGCGGCGATGCGGCGTTGTTCGTTGAGGGGGGCGAGGGGGACTGGAAAGTTGCGGAGCTGGGTGAGATTGATAGACGCGATTCCAGTTGTCTGCTTCGCTTTCGAGAGGAAATAGGCTTTTCCGGCTGGGCTTGCAACGAGCCTGCTCAGAAAACTCATGTTGATCAGCGACGCAGCAGTTCTGACCCTGAAGATATGATTTTGGTGGATGCACTCGCTGATCTCTCCATTCCAAACGGTGCCTCTGCCGAGTTTGTCGGGATCGCCGCCTTCTGTCAGCAGAAGATCGCCGAGCAGAAGTTTGTATCGCTCGATTTCACTCGATGACGCTGGGATCGTCTTGACAGTTTCAAGGTTCAGCCGGCCGTCTTGGACATTGACAACCGCCATGTAGGGCACTTCTCGCAAAGGCTCAGGCGGCGGCTTTCTCCCTTTGGTGATTCCTGATGCAATCGAACAGATTTCATCTAGAGAAGCAATCGGCCAGCCAGATGAAGACACAACAGCCTCGGGGGTGCCTTGGCTATCCGAATTCTGCATCAAACCAACTCCTCCAGCTCTTCCCCCAGCTCCGCCAGGATCGCGCGCAGGTCATCGAGGGCGCCTTCCAGTTCGCCCATGGCGTCGCGGGCCAGCTCGGCGGGTTCCGGCAATTCGGAGGCGTCTTCGGCGGAGTCGTCCTTCAGCCAGGCCAGATCGAGGCTGTCACCCCGGGCGGCGATTTCCTCACGGTGGAAGCACTGCCAGCGGCCCTCCGGCCCCGTGGCGGTGCGTGGCGCCAGGCCCAGGGGATCGGGGCCATAGGCCGTTTCAAACTCGGCGAAGTGCTCGCGGGTGAGCGGGGTGCGCTTGCCGAAGGCCGGCATGTTGGCCCGTAGGTCGTAGACCCACACCTCCTTGGTGGTGCCCCGATCGCCCGTGCCGCGCGTGAAGAAGAGCACGTTGGTCTTCACGCCCTGCGCATAAAAGATGCCGGTGGGCAGGCGCAGGATCGTGTGCAGATCGCACTTGTCCATCAGGTCTTCGCGGATCTGTTTGCCCACGTTGCCCTCGAACAGCACGTTGTCGGGCAGCACCACCGCCGCCCTTCCGCCCGGCTGCAGGGCCCGATAGATGTGCTGCAGGAAGCAGAACTGCTTGTTGCTGGTGGGGAAGGTGAAATCATTGCGGCTCGGCAGGCCGCCGCCCTTCTTGGTGCCGAAGGGAGGATTGGTGAGAATCAAGCTGGCCGGCGGCAGGGATTGGCCGTCGCCGCTGAGGGTGTCGCCATACCAGATGCCGCCCTGGCCGGGCCGGGAATCGAGCCCATGCAGCATCAGGTTCATCAGCGCCAGGCGGTGCGTGTCCTGCACATGCTCCATGCCGAAGAAGGTGCGCTCGTAGAACTTCTTCTGCTGCGCCTCATCCAGCTCGAACACATCCTGCTGCTCGCGGATCCAGTGCTGCGCGGCAATCAGAAAGCCGCCGGTGCCCGCCGCCGGATCCTGGATCACCTCGCCCAGACGCGGCTGCATCACCGCCACCATCGCATCGATCAAGGGCCTTGGCGTGAAGTATTGGCCGGCACCCGATTTCTTCTCCTCGGCGTTCTTCTGCAGCAGGCCCTCATAGAGATCGCCCAATCCCTCCTGGCGGGCGCTGTACCAATCGAGCTTGTCGATCTCGCTCACCAATTTCGTGAGCGTGACCGGTTTTTTAATGAACGAACTGGCGTTGCTGTAGATCTCCTGCACCAGCGGCGAACTGCCGCTCTCGCTGCTGCCCAGTTCCAGCAGTAGCAGTTGGTAGTGCTTCATCTGCCTGGGGCCATCCAGGCTCTCCAGCGCATCCCAGCGCCACTCCTCGGGAATCCCCTGTTCCTGGCCCGTTTCCTTGGCCATCTTCAGGAACAGCAGATAGGTGAGCTCCGTCACGTACTGGTGATAGGTCACCCCGTCGTCCTT
>JBAXOO010000166.1:0-4630 GCA_037133235.1 Cyanobium sp. ELA507 | reverse complement strand
GGGTGCGGGTGAGCATCAGCACGCCGGTCTTGCCGATCTTGTAGGGGGTGAGGGCGGGCACCGCCCGCAGCGCATCGGCATCCCCATCGATCAGATTCACAATGCGGCCGAAGCCCTGGCGGCGCATCGTGGGCAGGGCCGCCTGGCAGGCGTGGAAGGTGATGTGCAGCGTCTGCTCGATGCCGCTGTGCCACTCGGCCAGGCTCGTTTGCTCCAGGCGCTTCCAGTGGATGCCGCAGGCGTTGTTCACCAGGATGTCGAGCCGGCCCAGGCCCTCGCTCGCCAGGCCGAAGGCGGCCTCGGTGGCGGCAGCATCGCCCAGGTCTGCCTGGATGGCCAGGGCCCGGCGGCCCAGGCCCTCCACCTCGGCCACCACCGCTCGGGCCTCGGTTTCACTCTGGTGGTAGTGGATGGCGAGATCGGCGCCGGCCTTGGCCAGGGCGAGGGCGATGGCGCGGCCCGTGCGTTTGCCGGCCCCGGTCACCAGGGCCACGCGCCCGTGCAGGGGGAGGGTGGTCATCGGCCTTGGCCCGTGGGCGTGGGGTGCAGGGCCCCGATCATGGCCGGGTGGTCTCCAGCCGTTCCACCCCACCGCGCTCGACCAGGGCCCCCGCCAGCTCCTGCACCGTGTGGCCGGAGACCGGATCGATCCATTCCGGTGCGATCTCCAGCAGCGGCAACAACACGAAGGCCCGCTCCGCCAGGTGCGGATGGGGAACCTGCAGGCGCTCGGTGTGGAGGCGCAGCTGGCCGTAGAAGAGCAGGTCGAGGTCCAGGGTGCGGGGCCCCCAGCGCTCGGCCCGCACCCGACCAAAGCACTGTTCCGTTTCCAGCAGCCGATCCAGGAGCTCTTCGGGCGCCAGGCGCACCTGCAGCAGCGCACAGCCGTTGAGGTAATCGGGTTGCTGCACCGGGCCGATCGGCGCACTCCGGTACCAGCTGGAGCGGCCCAGCACCTGGACCCCATCGCCCTGGTTGAGCAGCTCGAGGGCCTGCTCCAGGGTGGCCTGGCGGTCGCCCAGGTTGCTGCCCAGGCCGATGGCCACCGACTGATGCGGCGGCGAGGTGAACACCGTGGTGGGGCCCAAGGCTCAGCGGGGCTCCCCCTTGGAGCGGGTCATGGCGATGGCGATGCGGCCTGCGAAACCAGCAATCGGGGGGGACACCTTGACCAGGCGTGACTGAACCCGCTGGACGGGGTCAAAGGCCAGCACCGCCTCGGTGATCACCGTGTTCAGCCGTTCGATGGTTTGGAAGCGGGAGGTCTCCAGCAGGGTCGTCACCCGGTCCACCACGTCGGCGTAGTTGAGGCTGTGCGCGAGCTCGTCGTTGGCACCGGTGATCGAGAGATCGAGCCAGACGGTGAGATCCAGCTCAAACCACTGGCCCAGGACCTGTTCCTCCGGCAAATAGCCCGTGTAGCCGTAGCCGCGGATGCCGGAAATTTCGATCGCGTCCATGGCCGGGATCGTAGGGGGCGATTAGCTGCGGCGATAGAAGGGGCGCTTGACCACCACGGCGGGTTCGGCCTTGCCGCGGATTTCCACCGCCAGCTCGGTGCCGAGCTTGGCGGCGGCGCAGGGCACGTAGGCCAGGGCGATCGCCTGGCCCAGGGTGGGCGACCAGGTGCCGCTGGTCACTTCCCCGACCACCGCGCCGTTCTGGAGCACGGGATAGCCGTGGCGGGCAATGGCCCGGCCCTCCAGCCGCAGGCCAACGAGCCGGCGGCCCACGCCCTCGGCGCTTTGGCGCTCCAGGGCGGCGCGGCCGATAAAGGCGGCGGGCATCTCCAGGTGCACCAGCCAGCCCAGGGAGGCCTCCAGTGGCGTGGTGGCCGCATTCATGTCATTGCCGTAGAGGTGCATGGCCGCCTCCAGGCGCAGGGTGTCGCGGGCGCCAAGCCCGCAGGGGGATACCCCCTCGGCCAGCAGCTGCTCCCACAGGGCCAGGCCCGCGTCGCGCTCCAGCAGCAACTCAAAGCCGTCTTCGCCGGTGTAGCCGGTGCGGGCCGCGAACACCGGTGCCCCGGCGGCGGCGCCGCTGGCGCCTTTCAGCACCAGATCGCGGTGGCCGAAGCGGGGCAGGCCCGCCAGGCTCTCGCCCACCAGCGCTTCGAGCCGCGCGGGGGCCTCTGGTCCCTGCAGGGCCAGCAGGATGCCCTCGGGTCCCTTGCGGTCGGTGACGGTGATGCCGGCCTGCTCCAGCTGGCTGCGGATCCAGGCGGTGTCGGCCTCGGCGCAGGCGGCATTGATCACTAGCACCAGCTCATCGCGCTCGCCTTCGGGGCCCGGCCGGCGGCCCCGGTCGTACACGATCAGATCGTCGCGAATGCCGCCAGCGTCGTTGAGCAGCATCGAGTAGCAGGCTTCGCCGGGGGCGATGCGGAACAGATCGGAGGGCACCAGGGCCTGCAGAGCGTCCTTGACGCCATCGCCCCGCAGCACGAGCACCCCCATGTGGGAGATGTCGAAGACACCGCAGGCCTGGCGCACGGCGGTGTGTTCCGCCACCAGGCCGGCGAACTGCACCGCCATCTCCCATCCCGCAAAGGGCACCAGGCGGCCGCCAGCCGCCGCGACCGCATCGTGCAGGGGCGTGCGCCGCAGATTGGCGGTCTCGGCGGCCCGATGGTTGGCCGGATCGGTGCTGGCATCGGCCATGGCGGGACCTGGGGGAAGGGGAGCGGGGTTGGGCCGAATCCTATGGAGCTCAAGGCTGGCCCTGGAGCGGAGGATCTGGAGTGGCTCGGGAGCGCCGCAGCCGGGGATGGGTTGCGATTCGGTTGCACCCACTGTTCAATCTGAACCACTGTGATTACGGTGGGCGGCCAAGTCATCAGAGGCCCCCCAGGAATGGGCAATCGCCCCAGTTGCCGCAGCTGCCGCCACTGCATCCCGCCCGCCGGGGTGGAGCTGGGTTGGTGCCAGCTGCGCCAACTGCCGATCCATCCCGAGCTGGTGGCCCAACTCTGGTGCCACCACTGGACGGGCCGCCCCCCCCGGCTGCCTGTGATAGGGGCCGCGGCGGGGCCGCATCAGCCCAACCAGCAGCTCAGCCTGGTGGAGTTGTTGCAGGGCCCTTGATTGGGGCGGCCGGTCCGCCCAGCGGCGGTTATCGAGGGCTGGGGAGGGCTGGGGTGGCCTTGAATTCTGAAGATATGCGCAATTCCCCTGCTTCTGCATCGGATTTGCTCGGCTTTAGTACGGCCGGTTACATGGTTTGGGGGGATGGCGGCATTAATTTCGATTAATCAGGCCTGCTTTCGATCCTGCCCTTAATTCCGGCCATACCGGACCTAGCCCCTGGAGGTTCCACACGTTGGTTGCTTCGCCCACCGTCACCACGCCGCTCGAATTGCTTGCCGCTCAGGTGGACTGTGAAACCTTTACGCTCCCCACTGGCGCCCATGTCTTCAACCGGGGTAGTGCCGCCACGGCTATCTATGGCCTCAAACGCGGCATCGTTGAGTTAGTTGGGCCTGACGCCGAGCGCATCTGTTACCGCCCCGGTGAACTCTTCAGCTTCCAGGACATCGTCTGGCGCCAGGGGCAGCACCGCAGTGATGCCCTGGCCCGCACCCCCGTGGAGGTTCTGCGGCTGGATCGGCTGCGCTTCCTCAACCTGCTTCACAACCACCCCACCCTGGCGATCCTGTTGATCGCCCAGCAGCACGACCGGCTGCGGGAACAGCGCACCAGCGGCACCTGCGTGTACTGACGGCTGAATCTGGCCAGGCCTTCAGGGCCGACCCAGCAACAGCAGCAGGCTACGGACCACTTTGGCCGCCAGCACCGCACTCACCCCGGTGGGGTCGAGCTGGGGTGCCAGTTCCACCACATCGGCGGCCACCAAGCGGTGGTGGCTCAGTTCTTCCACGAGCACGGCGAAGTCGGCCCAGTGGAATCCTCCGGGTTCGGGGGTGCCCGTGCCGGGAAGCACGGCCGGATCAAACCAGTCGAGGTCAACGGTGAGGTAGAGCGGTCTTCCCCGCAGGGGGATCAGGGCCTCCGCCATCCGTTCGATCGCCACCAGTCGGCCACTGCTGCGCAGCTCCTCGAATTCGGCCCGGGTGCCGCTGCGAATCGCGATCTGCTTGAGGGTGCCGCTCGGCAGCACCTCCAGACAGCGGCGCATCGCGCAGGCATGGCTGTGCTGGGAACCCAGCCACTCCTGGCGCAGGTCGGCGTGTGCATCGAGTTGCACCAGCACCAGATCGGGATGGCGCCGGGCCACGGCCGCCACCGCTCCGCTGCTGATCGAGTGCTCACCTCCAACCATCATGGGGGCCAGGCCCAGATCGAGCACGGCCTCGGTGGCCTGCTCCACTGCGGCCAGCACCGGTTCCGGGGCACCATGGGGTATGGCCACGGCGCCGAGGTCGGCGAAGGCCAGATCCTCGAGATCCAGATCGAGTTGGGGGCAGTAGCTCTCCAGGCCGGTGCTCACCTCCCGGATCGCCGCCGGGCCGAAGCGGGTGCCGGGCCGAAAGGAGGTGGTGCCGTCGTAGGGCACCCCAAACAGGCCGACGCGGCAGCCGGCCGGATCCCGGCGGCTGGCCATGTAAATGGCGCCTTCGGTGTCGAACAGATCGCCCCGATCGGTGGATTCGCTGGCCGGGGTGGGGGAAGGG
>JBAXOO010000165.1:0-4644 GCA_037133235.1 Cyanobium sp. ELA507 | reverse complement strand
ATCGCGGTGATTGCCATCCTCCTGCGCCTGATCAGCGGTCGTCGCGTCTAGCGGGACCCGCTGATCACCCCGGCGGGTATCCCAACTGCCAGCCCCTTCCATCACCGCTCAGGAGTGCCCTTGAATACAGCAGATTGCATCGGCCTCCATCACCGCTTCCCCAACCCCGCTGGTGCTGGTGCACGGCATGCTCGACAGCTCTCGGGTGTTCAACCGGCTGCGGCAGCTCCTAGGCCAGCCACAACGCCGCCTGCTGGTGCCCGACCTACCCCTGCGCTGGGGGATCACGTCCATCGCCGAGTCCGCCGCCCTTTTGGGCGAGCAGATCGAAGCCGCCTTCGGCGCCGACCAACCGATCGACCTCTGCGGCTTCTCGATGGGTGGGGTGATCGCTCGCACCTGGATTCAGCTGCGAGGCGGCCACCGGCGCACAAGGCGATTCACCAGCGTCGCCAGTCCGCACCAGGGCACCCTCACGGCCAACCCCTGGCCGAGCCGGCTGCTGGCCGGCATCGCCGATCTCAAGCAAGGCAGTGCCCTCCTGCAACAGCTCAATGGCGACCTCTCCAGCCTGGAGGCGATCGAGTGCTGCAGTTTTTATTCCGACCTCGATCTGGTGGTGGTTCCCGGCTGGCGCGCCGTGTTGCCGGTGGGGGAGCAACGGATGCTGCCGGTGTGGACCCATCCCCAAGTCCTGCGCGATCGCCTCTCCCTCGAACCGCTGGCCGAGGAGTTGAGGCGGCCCTGAGGCCATGGGCCTGGTGACCCTGGGCCTGCTGAACCTTTCGCTGCTGCTGCGCTGGGGGCTGGGCTGGGCGCTCTGCCTGCGGATGCCAGCCCTGCCGGCGGGCGTGGTGCGGGGCCACCCCTCGGTGGCGGTGTTGATTCCGGCCCGCAATGAGGAAGGCACCCTGCCCCACCTGCTGCGCGCTCTTGGGGAACAGAGCTTTCGGCCCCTGGAGGTGATCGTGCTCGACGACCACTCCAGCGACCGCACCGCCGCGATCGCCACCCAGACCAGTCCCCAACTCGCCGTGCACCTGGTCCAGCCGCCACCCTTGCCCGAGGGCTGGTGCGGCAAGACCTGGGCGCTGCACAACGGCGTGGCCGCCAGTACGGCTGAGGTGCTGGTGTTTCTCGATGCCGATACCGAACCCGCCCCGGACTTTCTGGCCTCCCTGCTGGCCTGCCATCAGCAGTTGGGCGGGCTGGTTTCCGTGCAGCCCTACCACCGCACCGAACGGGCCTACGAGCAGCTTTCGGTGCTGTTCAACCTGGTGGGGTTGATGGCGGTGCCCCTGGGCCCCCACGGCGGGGTGGCCTTCGGGCCGGCGTTGGTCACCAGCCTCGCCGACTATCGGCGCAGCGGCGGCCATGAGGCGGTGGCAGGAAAGGTGGTGGAGGATTGGTTCCTCGCCCACTGCTATGAGCGGGCCGGGCTGCCGGTGAGCGCCTTCATCGGCGCTGGGCAGCTGGCCTATCGGATGTATCCCGGCGGCCTCGGGGACATGGTGGTGGGCTTTGCCAAGAACTTCGCCACCGCCGCCGGTGAGGTGCGCTGGTGGCGCCTGGTGGCAGTGCTGCTCTGGCTGTCGGGCCTGTTCTGGGCGGCCTGGTGCCTGCCGGCCTCCTTGCTGGGCTGGCCGATGCTGGGGGACCGCAGCCTGGCGACCAACCTGCTGCTCTACGGCGGCTTCGCGGCGCAGCTGCTGCTGATCACCCGGCGGGTGGGCAGCTACGGCTGGATCAACCTGATCTTTCCGGTGCCGGTGTTGTTTTTCCTCGGGGTGTTTGTGCTCGCCATCGCCAACCTGGAGCGGGGCACGGTGCGGTGGAAGGGGCGCACGGTGTCGACCAAGCCATGAGTGCCCACCCCTTGCTCTCGCCCCCCCTCACCAGTGCCCTGGGCTGGCTGGGCTGGAGCCTGCTGGTGGGCAGCCTGGCTAATCGGCTGCCCCTGGCCATGCTGGCTGAGGATTCGTGGCTCACCCGCCCGCGCCCCTGGGGGGAGCGGGCCGAGGCCTACGAACGGGGCCTGGGGATCCGCCGCTGGAAGCCGTGGCTGCCCGATGCCGGCGGCGTTCTGCCCGGCGGCATGGCCAAGGCCGCCCTGGCCCGCCGGGATCGGCCCTGCCTGGAGAGGCTGCTGATCGAAACCCGTCGGGCCGAGCTGGTGCATCTGGCCCTGTGGCCGTTCTGGCTGCTCACGGCCCTGTGGCTGCCCCCCCTGGGGGTGCTGATCAACCTGGTGTTCGCCACGCTGTTCAACCTGCCCTGCCTGTGGGTGCAGCGCTACAACCGCCTGCGCCTGCGCAAGATCCTCGGGGAGGAGCAGCAGCCCGCAGCCCGCCCCCCTCAGCCCCTTGCAGGGCCCAGCAGCAGGGCCCCCGGCTGAAGCAGCCACGGCTAGCCCCGCCTCAGCTGGTTAAGGACCCAGCACCATCCCCCCAACCTCCACCTCCACGCCCAGTCCCGGATCTTCGGCATGGCGGGCCACCACCAGCCGGTGCAGGCCCGCCTCCAGCCGGAAAGCATCGGCGCCCTCATCGAAATAGGCCAGGCGTTGCAGCGGAATCGTCAGCTCCAGCCGTTGGGCCTGGCCAGGCTCCAGCTCGAGTCGCCCAAACCCCACCAAGCTGCGCTCCGGCCGCTCCACCGCCTGCCAAGGCGGCTCCAGGTACACCTGCACCACCTCCGCGGCCGCCATCGGCCCGCTGTTAGTGACCATGAGCGAAACCCGCAGGATTCCGGCTTCGGGGAGTAACTCGGCCTGGAGCTCCCCATGGGCAAAGGTGCTGTAGGAGAGGCCGAAGCCGAAAGGGAAAGCGGCCGCATGGCCCTGGCGGTGCAGGCGCCGGTAGCCGTGCCAGAGGTCGTAAACCACCGACTCCGCCCGGGGCTCAAAGGCCGGCAGGTGCTCGGCGCTGGTGGGTACAGCAAAGGGCATCCGGCCCGAAGGCGCCACCCTCCCCAACAGCACATCGGCCAAGGCCTCCCCACCCTGCTGGCCGGGATACCAAAGCAGCAGGATGGCGTTCACCCGGTGCCGCCAGCGCTCACAGAGGATCGCGCCACCGCCCATCAGCACCACCACGGTGCGGGGGTTGGCGGCGGCCACCGCCAGGATCAGGGCCTCCTGGGCCGGGTCTAAGGCCAACTCGGTGCGATCACCGGCGGCGAAGTCGCCGCCCGTACGGGCCGAAGCCAGGCGGGTGATCGAGGCCACCAGCTCGGCCACCGGCCGCCAGAAGGGCCGCAGCCGCTGGCTGCCAAACCAGCGCTGCAGGGGGTCCGGAGCCGGCATCTCCCGCAGGATCGGCGCCAGGTCGCCGGGGTGGATGTGCTCCCCCTCCTGGCGCCAGTCGAGGCCCACCACCACCACGGCGGCATCGCAGGCGGCCGCCAGCCGCGCCGCAGCAGCCGGATCGGTGCCCTCGCTGGGGCGCACCTGGAGCTGGGGGGCAGCGGCGCGGATCCCCTCCAGGGGGGTGACCACCACCCCCGGCTGCGGGCGGGTATCGGAGGAACCCCGATCGCCAAGATTCGCCGCAGCGGCCAGGGCACCGATCACCGCCAGCGAACCCCGATCCGGCAGAGGCAGCAGGGCTTCTGCATTTTTGAGCATCACGATCGCTTTGGTGGCCGCCTCGCGGGCCAGGCTGCGGTGGGCGGCGCAGCCCCGCAAGGAGGCCGGGTAATCGCCGGAGGGCACCGCCAACTGGGCCCGCAGCAGGCGCAGCACGGCGTCATCGACCCGCTCCAGCGGCAGGGTGCCCGCCGCCAGCGCTTCAGCCAGGCAACCCTCGAAGATCATCCGGAAGGGCATCTCCAGATCGAGCCCGGCCCGCAGGGCGGCCAGGCCATCCCGCAGCCCAAAGATGAAATCGCTCACCACAAAGCCGCCAAAGCCCCAGCGGGTTTTGAGGATGGTGGTGAGCAGCTCGTGGTTCTGGGCGCACCAAAGGCCGTTCACCCGGTTGTAGGCGGTCATCACCGAGCCGGCCCCGGCGGCCACACAGTCGCGGAAGTGGGGCAGGTAGAGCTCATGGAGCACCCTGCGGCTCACCCGGACATCCACCAGGAAGCGGGAGCTATCGATCGAGTTGAGGGCGAAATGCTTGATGCAGGCGATGGTGTGGCGCTGCAGGCCGCGACTGCAGGCCGCGCCCATGGCCCCGAGCAGCACGGGATCCTCGCCGTAGGTCTCCTGGGCCCGGCCCCAGCCAGGGTGGCGCAGCAGGTTCACACACACCGCCGCCACCCAGTTGGCACCAAACGAGCGGGCCTCCCGGGCGATGGCCTCGCCGATCCGCTCCTCCAGGTCGATGTCCCAGCTGGCGCCCCTGGCGATCGGCACCGGAAAGGTGGTGGCGCCGCCCTCCAGCACCACCCCGCGCGGACCATCGACGAACTGCAGCCCCACCAGGCCCTGGTTAGGAAGCACCCCGGCCGGCCAAGGGTGGCGGTGCGAGGCCTCGGCAACGGCGATGTCGACCATGCCGGCCCAGAAAGGGGTGGCCCCGGATAGGTGGGCAAGCTTCTCGGCCGGACCCATGCGAGCCAGCAGCAGATGGGCTCGCGTTTCAGGCGAACCGGTGGGGGCAGGGGCAAGCACGGCGTCGCAACAACAGGGCTGGCTGGGGG
>JBAXOO010000164.1:0-4649 GCA_037133235.1 Cyanobium sp. ELA507 | reverse complement strand
CTGGAATCGGGCCCTCCCAGCCTGCACATGTCGTTCACCGGCCGGCCGGGGACGGGCAAGACCACCGTGGCCGAAAGGATGTCGAAGATCCTGCACGGCCTTGGCTACGTGCGCAAAGGCCATGTAGTGACCGCCACGCGGGATGACTTGGTGGGGCAATACATCGGCCACACCGCACCCAAGACCCGGGAGATGCTGAAAAAGGCCATGGGCGGAGTGCTGTTTATTGATGAGGCCTACTACCTCTACCGCCCCGAGAATGAGCGGGATTACGGCGCCGAAGCGATTGAGATCCTGCTGCAGGTGATGGAGAACAACCGCGATGATCTGGTGGTGATCTTTGCGGGCTACAAGGATCGAATGGATGTCTTCTATCAATCCAACCCCGGCCTCTCCTCAAGGGTCGCCAACCACATTGATTTCCCCGACTATAGCGCTAGCGAACTCCTAGCCATTGCCAAACTCATTTTGGCTCAAGAGAATTACCGATTCAGCGAGGATGGCGGTGCGGTATTTGCCGATTACATCGTGCGCCGCATGCAGCTTCCCTTCTTCGCCAATGCCCGCTCGATTCGCAATGCCATTGACCGGGCCCGCATGCGACAAGCCAACCGGCTATTCAACGGCATGGGCACCAGGCTCAGCAAGCTCGATCTAATGACGATCGAAGCCGAGGACATCACCGCGAGCCGGGTCTTCCAGGGGGAGGTGGAGGGCTTGGATCCGAGTGAGCCGATTACGGGCTGAACAAAGGGGCTCCTCAAGCAGCCAATCAAAAAGTTTTTTTTGTGGTGGTATCAAGCATTATCTGAAGCGTTTCAACCCAAAGACGAGCCACCTGAGGCGCAGAATATACATCAATAGCTTTTTTGTTTATTTCATAGGCCCAAACAAAATCACCACGATCATCAACCAAGCGCGTAATTGCGGCAGCAATTGCCGCGGAATCAAGAATGTCACAATAAATACCAATACCAAGGCGATTAACGATGGCCTGGATCGGATTTCCGATGGGCCCCAACACCAAGATGGGCTTACGGTGGCCAAGATACTCAAAAAACTTTGATGGCTGGTTATCCAAATGCCGCGGACCAATAATAACCAGCATAACGCTTGAATCTTCGGCTATATGATGGGATTCATAATAACTTACAGGCTTATTGCAACGGATTTGACTACGCAAACGAGGGCTTGATCGAATGGATTGACGAGCCTCGGGATAAACATAGCCGTACACATCAATCAGTACTGGCAAGCTGACTTGCTCGAGAGCTTCCAGCAGCGCTTCAATAGGACGCCACTCAGGCAGCATACCGAGATGGACGAGATGAAGTATGGCTTGCTGACTTTTACCTGAGTCCGCCCAAGATAGCGCCAAACCACCCTGATAAAGGTGTGGGTAGCTAGGAAAACTATCCGTGAATGCGTAAGCCTTTTCGCGGCCAACAAGGCCACATTCAACATAGCGCTGTAAAGTCAATGGCGACATAAAAATGGCACCACAACACTGATCAAGAATTCTCTTTTGCTTTGGCATTTCGTATGGCAAAAAGATTGCTCCATCCCGCTTGCCATATGGATCATCAACCATGGCGACAAGAGGCTTATTCAAGGAGTTAGCCTGATCCGCCACCGCCTCAAGTATTGCAAAATCAGGACTTTTACCAGCAATAAGATCGAAATTCCATTGTTGTTCAGCCTGCCTGATCGTAGCCATCAAGCCTGAGATGAGATATTGGCGACTGTCATGACGAACAAGCCTCTCAACCGAGCGAGCAACCAGCTGCAAAAGCCCATACAGATAAAAAGGAAGAGTTCCTTGTCTGTGACGATTTTTAAGAACAGAGAAGCGGAGTGACCAGGAGACGCTATTGGTATAGTGCAATCGCGATGGTGGGCAGTCCACCTCTTCGGCAAGAATGGAAGTTAGCTCGGGAGAGGGACCAGCAAAATGAAACTCCCAGTCACTAGTCTCTAGATAAGGAAGAATTTTATTATATATCAAACCTTGAACGCCACTACTGCCGGGCGGCTGCATCATGACAAGTAGGATGCGTTTCACTGTATCAGCAATGCTGCCAGCAGCATACAACGAGTATAAAAGCTCCGCATCAAGAAACCCAGATCGATGCTCGAATATCGCATAGCTACCGCCGCTTCCTCGAATCGATCTGCAACAGGTCGCGCACCTGTTGGACCTGGCGGGCCACGGCGGGGTCGGAGCTGAGTTTCTTTTCCACCTGCTCCACCGCATACATCACCGTGGAGTGGTCCTTGCCACCGAAGGCCTCACCGATCCGCGGCAGGGAAAGGTTGGTGCTCTGGCGCATCAGAAACATCCCCACCTGACGGGCCTGGCTCACGGCCCGGCGGCGGCTGGGGCTCCTCATCTCATCCACACTCACCCCGAAGACCTCCGACACCTTCTCCAGCACTTGCTTCGGGGTGACCTCCACATCATTGCCCACCGGATCCAACATCGGCGCCACCGATTCCACCGTCATCGGCAGGCCAGTGATCGAGGCGAAGGCCACGGCCCGGGTCAGGGCCCCCTCCAGTTCGCGGATGTTGGAGGTAAACCGGCCGGCGATGTAGTGGATCAACTCGCGGGGCAGAGCCATCTGCTCGGTTTCAGCCTTCTTGTGGAGAATTGCCATGCGGGTTTCGAGATCGGGCGCCTGGATGTCGGCGATCAGGCCCATCGAGAAGCGGGAGATCAGCCTTTCCTGCAGCCGGGGGATCTGGTTGGGGGGACGGTCGGAAGCGATCACGATCTGGCGGCCCGCTTCATGCAGGGCGTTGAAGGTGTGGAAGAACTCCTCCTGGGTGTATTCCTTACCTTCGATGAACTGGATGTCGTCAACCAGGATCAGATCAGCGACCCGGTAGCGATCGCGGAAGGCCTGCATGGCGTCCTTGCGGATCGCCTGGATTAGGTCGTTGGTGAAGGTTTCGGTGCTCACGTAGAACACCCGCGCCTGGGGGTCGATCTCGAGGCGATAGTGGCCGATCGACTGCATCAGGTGGGTCTTGCCGAGCCCCACACCGCCGCAGATGAACAGGGGGTTGAATTCCCGACCCGGCGCCTCGGACACCGCCAGGGCCGCCGCGTGGGCCATGCGGCAATTGGGACCGACCACAAAGCGGCTGAAGCTGTAGCGGAGGTTGAGCCCCGCCGCCGGCCGGCCCGTTAGCGGCTGGGAAGCGCTGGAGGGGGTGGATCCCTGCCGGGTGGGATTGGGATCGCTCAGGGCACCGGCTTGGCCGCCCCGCTCGGGTAGCGGCCCATCGCCAAGGGCCCCGTCCGGACGATCCATCACCGCAGGCTGGGGAGGCTCCAGGGGTGTCGCGGCGGCGGCCACCACCTCCACGACCACGCTGCGACCGGCAATCTCGCTGGCCACCGCAGCGATTTGACTTTGGTAGTTCTTGCGCAGCCAGCCACAGGTGAAGGCATTGGGGGCCTCAAGCCGCAGCACGCCGTTGGCGAAGGCCAGGAACCGGGCCGGGCGGATCCAGGTCTCAAACGTGGGCTTGCTGAGGTTGGGCTGCAAGGCCTGCTGAACCTGGTGCCACAGCTGCTCGCCCTGCTGCACCCTTAGAACTCCCCTCGACTCCCGAATATAGGGAGCACCGGAGCGGTGGTCCGTCTTTAATGAAACCCCTCCCCCAGTCCTGCCCCCCTTCCCGATGGCCGCCCCACGCACGTCCCAGCTGATCGGCAGCCTGACTGTCCCCATGGTGCTGCTGGCCGGCTGCACGGGGGGTCTGCACCTTCCGGGCACCGCACCGAAGGTGGAGCATGCCCGGATCAGTGATGCAGCGCCGGCGGTGCCCTTCAAACCCGCGGGCAACGTGATCGTGGAGGCGGTGGAAAAGGTGGGGCCAGCCGTGGTGCGGATCGACACGGTGAAACGAATGGTGAACCCCCTCGGCGGCGTGCTCGGCAGCGGCCCCGCCATCCAGCAGCAACAGGGGCAGGGCTCGGGCTTCATCACCCGCTCCGATGGCGTGGTGCTCACCAACGCCCACGTGGTGGAAGGCTCCAGTGAGGTGCACGTGACCCTGCCCGACGGGCGCAGCTTCACCGGCAAGGTGCTGGGCGCCGATCCCCTCACCGATGTGGCGGTGGTGAAGGTGGTGGCCTCGAAACTGCCGGTGGCGCCCCTGGGGGATTCCGCCAAGGTGCGCCCCGGCGAGTGGGCCATTGCCATCGGCAACCCCCTCGGCCTCGACAACACCGTGACCGCCGGGATCATCAGCGCCATCCAGCGCACCAATGCCCTTGGCGAAGGGCAGCGGGTCCCATACATCCAGACCGATGCGGCCGTGAACCCGGGCAACAGCGGCGGCCCCCTGATCAACGACCGCGGCGAGGTGATCGGCATCAACACCGCCATCCGCCAGGCCCCTGGCGCGGGTCTGAGCTTCGCGATCCCGGTCAACACGGCCCGCCAGATTGCTGCCCAGATCCTCGACCGCGGCTATGCCAGCCACCCCTACATCGGCATTCGCCTGCAAGCCCTCACCCCCCAGCTTGCCCGCGAGATCAATGGCGCCACCGATGAGTGTCAGCTGCCGGAGGTCAACGGCGTGGTGGTGGTGGAGGTGATGGAGGGCAGCCCGGCGGCCCAGGGTGGCCTCAAGGC
>JBAXOO010000163.1:0-4660 GCA_037133235.1 Cyanobium sp. ELA507 | reverse complement strand
GCCAGGGCCGCCCCCTGGGTGAGGGGCTCGATGCCGCCGCGGTCGAGGCCTAGCCACACCAGGCCTTCCAACCCCTGCTGGAGACCAAACAGCGCGGGGCTCAGCGCCAGCGGCAGCAGCTCGGCGCGGCCGCTGCGGTGGCAGGTGAGGCTGGTGAACAGCCCCGCTGGGATCAGCAGGGCCGCCGCCGTGAAACTGGCGGCACTCGAGAAACACATGGGCCCCTGGCCCCGCGGCCGCCGTGGGATCACCCCACTCTGGCGACGCCACCCAGGGGCGGTTGCTGCCGTTCGCACTGGCGAAGCCCCCTCCAGGATGGCCTCGCTTCCACCGCCCCTTCCCGTGCAGTTCTCGCCGGCCTGCGAACGCAACAAGCTCCCGATCCTGCAGGTGCTGCGCACGTGGCTGCCGCCGGCTGCCCGGGTGCTGGAGGTGGGCTCAGGCAGCGGCCAGCACGGCGTGTTTTTCTGCCAAGAGCTGGCTGGGTTGCGTTGGCAGCCGAGCGATCGGTCCGAGCACCTGGCCGAACTGGCTGAAAGGATCAGCCGGGAGGGCCGCTCGGGCCTGGCCGCCGGCGCTGCCCTGGCCGATCCCCTGGAGCTGGAGGTGACCCGGGCCGACCAGTGGCCCCACCAGCCGTTCGATGCGGTGTTCAGCGCCAACACCACCCACATCATGGCGGCGGCGGCGGTGCCCCTCCTGCTCGCCGGTGCCGCCGAGGTGCTCGCCCCAGGCGGCCTGCTGCTGCTCTATGGCCCCTTCCACCACGGCGGCGTCCCCACCGCCCCCAGCAACGCCGCCTTCGATGCCCACCTGCGCAGCCTGGATCCGGCGATGGGGGTGCGCGATGCCCTGGTGCTGGGCGAGCAGGCCCGCAGCCTCGGGCTCGACCCGGTGGCCGATCTCGCCATGCCGGCCCACAACCGCACCCTGATTTTCCGGCGCCAGGGCGGCCAGGTGGGCTGATCGGCGGGTGGATCTGTGGATGGATCGGCGGCTGGATCGTTGGCTGGATCAGTGGGCGATCCAGCGGGCGAATCGGTGGGATCGGTTGCCCGGCTGTCCGGCCGTGGGAATGATGGCGCTGTTCCCCTCACCTCCGCCCCGGCCCTCGGGCCTCGGCGGAGCCGCAGCGATGCCCTTCGTGAATGAAGTCGTCTCCGACGACGACATCGACCGCTACGACCTTCCCTTTGCAAAGGGGGACGGCCAGTACTGGACGCGCGATAGAGATCGGGACCTCTATCTATGGGGGGGCCGCAGCGGCAACCCGGCCCGGGACGAGGAGATCGAGGGGAAGTTCCACTTCTGCGTGGCCGGCACCCTGCTGCGGATCACCCTCCGCCTCGGTCAATGGTCGCGGGACTGGACCGTGACGCCCTACGTGGTCGCCTGGGAAGGGCCGGTGGGGATCTACCCGCCCGACTGCGGCAGCCTCGATCGCAGGCAGGTGATTGCTCTCCTTAAGGAGGCACTGATCGCCTACGGCTTCGATGGATTGGAGAACAAGAACGTACCAGATCGGATCGTCCAATTCGGCTTTTGATTCTCAACCCCGAGGCGATCTTCCGCCTCCATTGACTTCATCGATCGGCAGCTGTTTGTGCCGCCGAGGTTCCTGACCCTTCAGGCTCGCTTTTACCTGTTTTGCCATGGCCATCTCCACTCTGGATGCGCTGAATCGCCTCGCGTCCGTAAACACGATGCAGCAGCTCACCGACCTGCTGCTGGATATAGAGATGGCCTCACCCAGCGGCATAACGCTGCTCTACAGCGGCAACATAGGCGCGCATTCACTTCCAGCAGAAAACACAATAAAATCGAACGCAATAGCAACAAAACTAGCGACAAGCAACAGCAATCTATCCATCATAGATCAAACTGCGATCGGAAAATTTCTGATTATTGACAGGAAAGCAAAAAATGCCAACCTTCAATTAATCGCCAAACTAAACGAAATCTTCCAGGGCAATCAAGATCAAATCAACGCCTACCTCTACGGCTCCCGCGACGCCAACGGCAACCGCGCCGCCAACGGCATCTGGGACCTGCTTTCGGCGCGCTTCGTTCAGCGGGCCAGCGGGAATGTGATCACCCTCACCGGCGGTGCCCGCCGCGATGGGGTGTTTGCCCAGGTCGAGTTGCCCCAGCTGCTGCGCAATCCGGCCGTGACCAGCATCGATGGCATCCCCACCGCCGAGCTGCGCCGCCTCGCCCCCGACCAGGCCTTCGCCCTCGTCACCGCCGCCTCGGAGCAGCGAGCCGCCAACCTCCGCATCCCGGTGGATGCCAACGGCCTTCCCCTGCCGCTCGAGAGTCCGGTCCAAGTCGACAGCCGGGCCTTCCTGGCGGACCTGCCGGGGGTTCAGGGCAGCGCCGCGGTCGCCAACCAGGCCTATCGCCCCATGGCCGACTTCATCCCGCCGGAACGGCTGCGGCTGCACCAGGAGGACTACCGCAACCTGCGCCCGGCGGTGGCGGCCCAGATCCAGCTCCGCAACCAGCCTCAAGACATGATCGAGCGGCTGGAGCTCTCCCGCCTGCTGGGCCGCATCGACGACGGCCTGGCGATCTACGGCCTCGCACTCGCCGCCCTCGAAGCCAAGCAGGCCCTTGATGGCGGCGATTCCAACCGGGCCCAGCAGATTCTCTACCGCTGGGCCCTGGAGAATGGCGGCGCCCTCCTGGCGGGGCGTCTGGTCGGCCTGATGGCCGCCCCCCTGGTGGCGGCCGGTCCCCTCGGGCTCCTGCTGGCCGGGGGCCTCAGCCTCGGCGCCTCGATGGCGGGCAGCAGCGCCGCCGAACCGGCGATGCGCGCCCTGATCTCAGCCCTGGCCAGCTGGACCGACGCCACCATCACCACCCTTCAGGGGTTGTTTGGCAACGCGGAAGGCACGATTTCACCGCTGGTGCTCGACCTCGATGGCAACGGTGTGATCAGCCGCTCCATCAACGCCACCCCGATCCACTTCGACCATGACGGCAACGGCTTCGCCGAACGCACCGGCTGGGTGGGCGCGGGCGACGGGCTGCTGGTGCGGGATCTCGATGGCAACGGCCGCATCACCAACGGCAACGAACTCTTCGGCAATGCCACCCGCCTGGCCAGCGGCGGCCTGGCCCGCAATGGCTTTGAAGCCCTGCGCAGCCTCGATGCTAACGGCGACGGCCAGGTCGACAGCCGCGATAGCGCCTGGCAAAGCCTGCGGGTTTGGGTTGACCGAAACGCCGATGCCCTCACCGATGGGGGCGAACTGCTCACCCCCGAACAGGTGGGCGTGGCAAGTCTGCTGCTCACCTACACGGAAGCCGACCTGCTCGACGGCCAGGGCAACCGCCACCGTCAGCTCGGCGCCTACCTCAGCAGCACCGGCAGCCGCCGCGACCTCACGGACGTGTGGTTTGCCGTTGACGTCACCCGCAGCCGCCAGGCCAACCCCCTGCCGGTGCCCGCCGCCATCGCGGCCCTGCCGGACCTGGCTGGTATGGGCACCGTGGCCAGCCTGCACCAGGTGATGGCGGCCAATCCCCTCTCCCCCCTGCCGGGCCTGCTGGAGCAGTGGCGCTTCGCCAGCTCCGCCCAGCGGGCTGCGCTGATCGAGCCGATCCTCTTCGCCTGGACCGGTGTGGAGGATGCCGTGCTCCCCGGCGCCCCCGAGGATCCACGGGTCTACCGGCGGATCCTGGCCCTCGAACGGCTGATGGGTCGCCCCTACCGCAACGTGACGATGACGACCCTGCCGGCCCCTTTGGCCCTGGCGGCCCTGGGGCGCAGCTTTGCAACGATCAGCCGGGAGTTCGACCTCCTCCTCTCCGCCCAGGTCGACCTCCCCCCCCTGCTCCAACGCCTCAGCCTGGTGGAAGGGGCCGGCGGCAGCCGCCGCTATGGCGCCGAAGCGGCCCTGGCCCACCTCCGAGACCTCCAGGGTGCCCGGCCCGATGGGGGGGTGCTGTTCCGCATCAAGACGGGGCTGAGCCGGATGGGGAGCGAGGGGGCCCAGATCCTCGAGGCCCTGCTGCAGGCCACGGGCGGGCGGCAGGATTCCCTCAGCGTGATGTGGCGGGCCGCGGTGGCCTGCGGCTCCCTGCTGAGCGGCACCACCACCAACGACGGGCTCAACGGCGGCGTTGATTCCGACTGGATCGAAGGCTTTGACGGCCATGACCAACTGGTCGGCTGGGCGGGCAACGATGTGCTGGTGGGCGGCCGCGGTGACGACACCCTCTCCGGCGGACTGGGCAACGACCTCTACCTGATCGAACGGGGCGAAGGCAACGATCGGATCTCGGATGCCGATGGCACCCCCGGCAATTGCGATGAGCTCCGCTTTGTCGACATCGCCTCAGCCGAGGTGCTGGTGGAGCGGCTGGGGCCGGACCTGGCCCTGATCCAACCCGGGGGCGAGCGGGTGCTGGTGCTCAACCACTTCGGCGCCGACTGGGCCCGGATCGAGCGGGTCAGCTTCAGCGATGGCGTGGCCTGGGAGGAGGCCGACCTTCGGGCCCGCGCCGTGGTGGGTGGGGCCACCGCCGGCAACGACCAGCTGGGGGGCTACGGCGACATGGTCAACCGGATCGCGGCCCTCGGCGGCAACGACACCCTCACCGGCGGCAACCTGGCCGACTACCTCGACGGCGGCCCTGGCAACGACATCTTCTA
>JBAXOO010000162.1:0-4714 GCA_037133235.1 Cyanobium sp. ELA507 | reverse complement strand
CCCCCACCCCCTGATCGCCCACTGGCTCACCCTGTTGAGGGATGCCTCCACCCCCTCGCCCCTGGTGGCCACGGCCATGGCCGAATTGGGCCGCTGGCTTACGTATGAGGCCCTGCGTGATTGGCTGCCGCAACGGGAGGTGCCGGTACAGACGCCCCTCGCCGCCACCACGGGCACGGTGATCGACGCCTCCATCCCCCTGCTGGCCGTGCCACTGCTGCCGGCAGGCCTCGGTTTGTGGGAAGGAGCCCGCTCCGTGCTGCCCGCGGCGGCCGTGGCCCCCGTGGCCCTTGAGACGGGCGGCAGACCCGCTGGCCAGCCTTGGCTGCTCGATGGTTTGCCTCCTCGTCTTGGTGAGCGGGTGGGCGTGCTGGTTTTTTTGCCGGCCATCGCCAGCGGCGCCACCCTCCTTGCGGTGCTTGAACGGCTGCGGGAGCTCGGGGCTGAAGGCGTGAGGGTGAGGGTGGTGACCGTGCTGGCGGCCGCTCCTGGATTGCAACTGCTTGGCGAGCGCATGCCCCAACTCACCATCTACTGCGCCTGCATCGATCCGGAGATCGACAACCAAGGAAGGGTGCGGCCAGGGTTCGGGGATGCCACCGCCCGTCTCACTGGAATCCAGCCCCAGAGCGGCCTAGGCTGCCCCTGATCCCTTGTTTTGGTCATGGCGGATTCCAGGGCTGATGAGCGCTATCGCCCCCGCAGCTCCGGCGGCAGCCTGCTCCTCACCGCCCTGGGCGGGGCCGTGCTCGGTGCTGCGGGCCTGGGATGGTGGCTGCTCTCCGAAGCCGACCGGCGCCGCCAGGTGCGTCCCCTCGCTCCGCTCCGGTTGGGCCAGCCCCTCCGACCCGTCGTGCCTGCATCCCTTACCGTCAGCCCTCCGCGAAGCCAGCCGATGGGCAAAGCCAACGGCGACACCCGTCTGCAGGATCGCGTGCAGCAGCTCAACCAGGCCATCGATGAGGTGCGCCGTCAGCTTGAGCAGCTCCAGCCCCTCCCCTAAATCGCAAAACGTTCGGTTCGAGGATTCGTCAACCGTTCACGCCGGTCGGTAGGTTTCCCAAAACCCGACCGACTGCCACCATGCTGCGCTCCGCCGCCATCACCCAGGGGATCCAGCGCTCCCCAAACCGCGCCATGCTGCGGGCCGTGGGTTTCGGCGATGACGACTTCAACAAGCCGATCATCGGCATCGCGAACGGGTACAGCACCATCACCCCTTGCAACATCGGCCTCAACGACCTGGCCAAGCGGGCTGAACAGGCTGCCCATGCCGCCGGTGCCATGCCCCAAATGTTCGGCACGATCACCGTGAGCGATGGCATCTCCATGGGCACCGAGGGGATGAAGTACTCCCTGGTGAGCCGCGAGGTGATCGCCGATGCGATTGAAACCGCCTGCAACGGCGAATCGATGGATGGTGTTCTGGCGGTTGGTGGCTGCGACAAAAACATGCCCGGCGCCATGCTGGCGATGGCTCGCATGAATATTCCAGCCATCTTCGTGTATGGCGGTACCATCAAACCTGGCAAACTTGGTGGTTGTGATCTTACTGTCGTCAGCGCTTTTGAGGCAGTCGGTCAGTTCACTGCTGGCAAAATTGATGAGGAGCGTCTGACAGCCGTTGAAAAAAATGCTTGTCCGGGGGCCGGCAGCTGCGGCGGCATGTTCACCGCCAACACGATGAGCTCGGCCATTGAAGCCATGGGCCTGAGCCTGCCCTACAGCTCCACCATGGCAGCGGAAGATGCCGAGAAGGCCGATAGTGCCGCCCGTTCGGCCGAAGTGCTGGTGGAGGCAATCGCTCAAAACATCCGCCCGCTGGATCTGCTCACCCGCGAGGCCTTTGAAAATGCCATCGCCGTGATCATGGCGGTGGGGGGCTCCACCAACGCCGTGCTGCATCTGCTGGCGATCGCCCGCACCGCCGATGTGCCCCTCAGCATCGACGACTTTGAAATGATCCGCCAAAAGGTGCCGGTGATCTGTGATCTCAAGCCCAGTGGGCGCTATGTGGCCACAGACCTCCATCGGGCTGGAGGCATACCCCAAGTGATGAAACTCCTGCTCGACGCCGGCTTGCTTCACGCCGACTGCCGCACCATCGAGGGCAAGACGATTCGTGATCTCCTAGCCGACGTGCCGGCCGAACCCCGGGCCGATCAGGACGTGATCCGCCCCTTCAGCAACCCGCTCTACGCCAAGGGCCACCTAGCGATCCTGAAAGGCAACCTGGCCTGTGAAGGCAGTGTGGCCAAGATCAGTGGCGTTAAAACCCCGGTGTTGACGGGCCCGGCCAGGGTTTTTGAGAGCGAGGAGAGCTGTCTGGAGGCGATCCTGGCCGGTCGGATCGTCGCCGGCGATGTGGTGGTGATCCGCAATGAGGGGCCGGTTGGAGGTCCCGGTATGCGGGAGATGTTGGCTCCCACCTCGGCGATCGTGGGCCAAGGCCTTGGCGAATCGGTGGCCTTGATCACCGACGGCCGCTTCTCCGGCGGCACCTACGGCCTGGTGGTCGGCCATGTGGCCCCCGAGGCTGCCGTCGGCGGCACGATCGGCCTGGTGCAGGAGGGCGACACCATCACCGTGGACGCCCACCAGCTGCTGATCCAACTCAACGTGGAAGAGGCCGAATTGGAGCGTCGCCGCGCCGCCTGGCAGCGCCCCGCACCCCGCTACATCACGGGCGTGCTGGGCAAATATGCCCGCCTGGTGAGCAGCAGCAGCCTGGGGGCAGTCACGGACCAACCCTGATGGGGCCAAGGGGCTGGCCCGGCGCCGGCGGCTCAGTCCAGATCGACTAGCAGGGCCCGCAGCCGACGGGCTAGGGCCTCCAGAGGCATCCCATCCTGGGGCCGTTCACAGCGGAGGCCTGAGGGATCCATCCAAACGGCGTGGCTGCCGTGCCAGAGCATCGGTCGGGTGTCGTCCTGCAACCAAGCCAGGGTGAGATTGAGGCTCGTCTGGAGCGACGAGCCGCTGCGGTAGATCTCCAGTTCAAGGTCGTGCTCCGGCTGGCGCTGGCCATCGGCATCGCGTACTTCTAGGCGGAGGCAGCAATCCGAGTCCGCATCGGTGCTGGTGAGCACCACACCATGGCGGAGGGGCTTACGGCTGAGATCCGCCGCCGCCGCCACCAGCTGGCTGAGGTCGGCATTGGGGGTCGCGCGATCTTCCAACGGTTCGAACTCCCTCATGGCTCCGCGAAAATGGCCCGCAGGTGCAGGTGGAGCTCACCAGGGCGGAAGCCGGGATTGGTGCCCCCGTCATCGCCGAAGCGGGAATGAAGCAGTTGGAGGCGGGTGATTCGAGCCGGGTCAAAGCGCAGGGGCAACCCGAGTGGCAGGCCCTCAATGGGTCGAGCCCGTACCGAAGCGGTGAGTTGGTCGAAGCCAATGCGCACCTGGCTGAATCCCTCCAATTCGGTGGCAAATTCATGCACCCAGCGCACCCCCCCGGGGATCAGCTCCGTGAGGCCAGCAACCCCGTCGGCGCAGGCCACCGCGAACTTGAAGCGGCGGCCTTCGCCGGAAAGCTCCAGCCGCAGGGCGCTGTAGGCCGAGATGTCCAACGGCGGAGAGAACAGGGGTGAGCGCACGCTCACAAATCCACCGCCATCTTCCACCACCTGAGCATCGAAGCTGAGGCCACCGGACCCCGTGCGGCACTGCCCGCTGCTGCGACCGCCCATGATCGTGTCGTTGAGGGCATGCCAGCCCACGAAAGCGGCACCACCCACCACCAGCAGGCCGGCCTGATCCTGTTGCGAGTCTCCCACTAGGCCACCGATCACACGAATCAGGCTCCAGTCTGCAGGGCGCGGGTGGCGTTCAGATCAACCCTTCGGCGGCGGCGGCATCAGCCAGGATCAGCAGCGGCGAGTGGGGCTGCACCAGGCGGGCGGGGGTGCGCTCCGCCGGCTCGTTGGGATCGAGCAAACGGGCGAGAGCCTGGCGCTTGCCAACCCCACACACCAGCAGGATCACCTGGCGAGCAGCGGACAACACCGGTGCGGTGAGGGTGATGCGGGGCAGGCCCTTCCCCTCTCCAACGGTCACGGATCGATCCATCACCAGGGGCGCTGCCGTGCCTGGAAACAGGGAAGCCGTGTGGCCGTCGTCACCAAGACCGAGGAGAATCAGATCAAAGATCGGGGGCTGGCCGAGGCAAAGCTTGGCGAGGAGCTCGGCGTAGGCCTCGGCACTGGCGGCCGGGCTTGGCTGATCGGTGGGCACGGCGTGGAGGCAGGCCCGGCTAGCCGGTTCCTGGGCCAGAAGGGTCTGGCGGAGCATTCGCAGGTTGCTGGCCGGATCGGAAGGGGGCACCCAGCGTTCATCGCCCAGCAGCACATCGACCCGTTCCCAAGGCAGGTGTTCCTGGCCCAGGCGGCGATAGGCGGGTCCGGGTGTTTCGCCACCGGCGAGGGCGATCTGGGCCCGATCCCTTTCGGCCAGGGCGAGATCAATGGCCGTGGCAATGCGTTCAGCCGCCTGGCGCTGCAGATCCTCAGCCGAGGCGCCCACCAGCAACACGGTGCTCAGGTCGCCCCGGGGAAATTCCCGCTGTAGGAGGGTCATTGCAGCCACTCGGTGTGGAAGCTGCCGGCCATGTCGGTGCGCTCGTAGGTGTGGGAGCCGAAGCAATCACGCATCGCCTGCACAAGGTTTTGGGGAAGCCGGCCGCTGAAATAGCTCTGGATGTAGTCCAGGGTGCT
>JBAXOO010000161.1:0-4742 GCA_037133235.1 Cyanobium sp. ELA507 | reverse complement strand
CTGACTTCCCCGCCAAGCTCCTGAAACAGGGCTTCGATGTCCCTCCACGGCAAGGTGCCGCTTACGGGACGGGAGAAGATCAGCTCAAGAGTGCGCTGGTGCTTCCGCTTCATTCCAGCATGGAACTGCCACTCGGTACCAAATGGGGCTATCTCTCTACGGCTTGCCGCAAACGGACAACTCTTTATGAGGAGGATCGGAGAACCACGGCCTAAGTGTTCTGCTTTTCCGTGAACCACGCTGCGGCATCGGGCTGGATACCTGTCATGCTCCTTCGGTGCAGAGCACCTTGGCGTAGGCCACCCAAATATAGGCGGGTTTTGCGGGTCCGATAAAGACATCTTTGCCACGATTCACAACCCAGATCGGCTGATCGGGTCAGCCATGTTCACGATGGAAGGCAAAGGTACGCAGTCTGTCTGACTAATCAGATCTTTTCAACGCTGTTTGGGCGGATCCCCCTAAAGCCGTTGGCATGCTCATCGAGGTCTCTTAACACCGCAGTCATCGGGCGGGAACTCTTTAAACCTCCTTCTGGTCCGGCTGTTTTCTGATCGATTGATTCAGGTCCGGGCCTCTTATGGGGCGACGTCGAATCACTGTTTATCTTGTTTCACCGCTGCGGTCGGCCGGGCTGCCCCCCGCTCACACCGCCGCGTGCGGCAGCATCCCATCCACCAGAAACTGCTGCCGAGGTAAGGCATGCACCTGGCCGTTGTCATGGCTGAGGAAGGTGGCCTGGGCGCTGCGGACCTCGGCGGTGAGGTCCAGCTGATCGAAGGGGTTGGAGCGTAGGACCGATGGGCTGAATAGACCCACCTGCACCAAATGCTGCCGGGAGCGGGCGCTGCGGTAGTCGAAGGCCTCCACGCCACCCTCGCGCATCCAGCGGCCCAGGTGCTGGGTGGGGCCGCAGTGGCTGGGGTGGCGCAGGGCGGCCTCAGGGCAGGGTGAAGCCTGAAGTGTTGAGGTGTTTGAGATCAAGCATCACGATCGTGACCCATACAACAAGCGCCAGGCCACCGGCGCCGGCGAGGAGAAGCAGCAAACTGCGAATGGCTGAAGATAGGGGAGATTTATTAGTTGCCAAAACCGCGATTACGAAGTCTTGTCTACTTTACCATGCCCGATCTGGCCTCGGGGTTCCGGTCGCCCGGCCCGAGAAGCGCGCGGATCGGCCCTGTGCGGTGAAAAAAGCGAAACTTTCAAGCGCAATTGCGAGAACTCTGCAGGGGCAGTTGGGGGCGTGCGCAAAAGTGCAGTAGTCTGCAGCAGGCGTTTGGTTGGACTTGAGATTTGAGTATGAATTCCGTTGAGCTAGAGGAAAGTTCTGTGCTCCCTCTTTCAAGTCAAGTAGAGCCGATTCATTCATGTACAGAATCGAGCACTTCGTTGCAGGCGCGCATCTCTGTGGCGGTTCCTCGGGGTCTGCATAAAAAGCTGAAGCTCCTGGCTCACGATCGGGACATGACGGTTTCAGCATTACTGATCAAGCTGATTAAGGCCGAAGTTCAGTAGTTTGATGCCCGGGATGCGTGGCTAAGTTTTATCTTTAGGGTGATTAGCTTGGCATCGGAATCATCGGCTTTTGAAGTCTCCTTTAATGAGCTCAGTAATTCAATGGCTTGATCGATCGTGTAGGTAGTTTCTCGATCGTAGTGTGATTTCCTGGCACGGTTGTTTCTTTCCAGGTTGGTGTCCCTGAGCTCTTCCTGCGGAGTTTTGCCATGGATGCTTCTGTAGGCTTTGCTTGCCGTGCTGACCGAACCAAGGCCGCTACCTTGAACCATCGTGTTGGCGTCGATGGATTGGTTGTGGTTTTGAAATAAGCGACGATGAAGCTCACTGACGCGCCATAATTTGAGCCAGCGCATGGGTGTCAGTCTGAATTGGTTCTGAAAGCTTGATTGAATCGTCCGTGGGGTTACATTGATGGCCTTGGCTAGCTGTTCAAGGTTAATCGCCGTGTCGGTGTGTTGATTGCCAAGCCATTGCAGGGATGCGGCAACATGGGTGCCGGAGGCGCTATTGGACCGCTTGGCCTTCAAGGAGCCCATCAACTGCAATTCATCGACCAGATCAATCAGAAATCGGTCGGCCCATTGATCCAGCTCTTCTGGGGTTCCGCTCTCTTCAAGGTGCACCTCGATGGGCTCGCATAGACGAATCAGCCCGGTGGAGGCTTCCTGGCCTTGAAGGGCCATGATGTCGCTGATGGCAAGCCCCCTTTGGGCGAGTTCTCTCAGCAAGCGCGCGGTTTCCAGCCGGATGTAGATCACATTGCTATCGAGATGGTGGGCATAGACCAGGTCATCGCTGGCGAATTGCCAATGGATGCGGTGGTGATCGCAGGGATTGAGATCAACTTGGCCATTGGCTTGGGTGCTGAAGCCGCTACCTGGCAAAGCAATCATCAGGCCGATAAAAGCATCCTGGAGGTGATAGCTGTTGGAGCATTGCCCCCATACGGAAACATGACGCAGGATCAGTGAAGAGAATTCCCTGCTCTTGATTTCAAAGCGAAATGGCGAGCTGACATCCAGCAGATTGGCGTTGTTGGTACGGGCGAGGTAATGGGCGTAATCGTCGCGATTGCCCTTGACCCAGAAACGACGGGAGTTCATCGGATGCTTCCCAGCCTCCCTGCAGGTGCCCCTTGGGCGGGGCGGCGACATCCAGCCAGGTCGGGATAAGTTCGCGATAAGCGCCACAGGTCTTGGAGGCGGCGGCTGATGTGGCCGTGATCCCAGGACATCGGGTGAGGGCTGGAGCAGGCCACCCTCATGGATGGCGAAGAACCTGACGTTGGCACACCCCGACCGCCACTGATGCGGATTGGCATGGATGCGCATCAGTGCAGATGCGTATCAGTGGGGATGTGCTTCGGTGTTCAAGCCGTCGTCCCGGCCCGGGGTCAATGTTGGCGGTTCGTGAGAGTTCGGGGGCGGAGCATTCATCAGCGTTGACCTGGGGAGCATGAAGAATGATTGGTGCGCGTGAGGTCAATTACTTTTGCTTACGGCACCGATCTTGCTGACGATGGCCGTGATGGCGTTGCAATCGTTTAATCTCGTTTTTTACTCCTGATTTCAGGTGAAAACACGCCGCGAAGGAAGCCGTCGCCATACAGGGTCGAAAGGTTTTGCCTCGCCACGTGTTCAGTCGCCCGAGCCTGCGCCAACGCAACAGCACGTCCCCCTCGATGTCCAGCAGGATCGCTTCAGCGATGCGGCACTTCAGGTGGCCATCGATGCCCATCTGGCCGGCTTGATTGGTGAGGCTGAAGCGGTCTACGAACAATTCGTTGCCAACTGCAACGTCAACACGGTGGCGTACACGAATCTTGCTGCGATTCGGTTGGATCAGGGACGTGAACCCGAGGCGATCACCCTTTGGCACCAGGCTCTAAAGCTGCGCCAGGACCTGCCGGATGCCTGGTTTGATCTCGGCAACGCCATGCTGCGGCACCAGGAGCAAGGCGAGGCCATCAGCTGTTACGAGCGAGCCCTGGCGCTCAATCCCGACCACGTGGGGGTGTTGATCAATCTGTCCTCGATTGCGCTGAATCAGGGAGATTGGGCCAGGGCCCTGGCCTGTGCTGAGCGGGCTCTGGCCCTGCAGAGCGATTCCGCCGAGGCGGCCTGCAATATGGCCTCGGCCTATCGCCTGGCCAAACGGTTGGAGGAGGCGGAGGCGATGGCCCGCCACGCCCTCTCGCTCAACCCCGCCCTACTGCCGGCCAGCACGTTGCTGGCCGGCATCCTCCACGACCGAGGCGATGCCGCCGCCGCTGAAACTCTGCTGCGCCAGTCTCTCCAGCAGGGTGCCGCCCCTGCCAGCACGCACCTAGCCCTGGGCCACTTGCTGCGTCTGCAGAACCGGCTGCAGGAGGCGATTGTTCACTATCAGCAGGCATTGGCCCTTGATGACAGCCTGGCCGAGGGCTGGTCGGGGATCGCCCACTGCCACTTCGAGCTGCACGACTCCACCCGGGCGATCGACGCCTACCGGCGCCAGGAGTTGCTATGCCCCAACGAGGCCCAGTTGGCCTTCAACCTGGGCGTGGCGCTCAAGCACCAGGGGGATCTGGCGGCGGCGGCGGCGGCCTATGCCGATGCCCTGCGGCTGAAGCCCGACTACGAGCTCGCCCTGCACGGATTGGTGTACACCCTCAATTTCGCCGCCCTGCAGCCGATGGAGGCGATTGCGGCCCTGGGCAGCCAGTGGAGTGAGCGCCATTACCCGGCTGAGGATCGCTCCCCCTTCGAGGGGCGAAGCCTGCCGCTGGGGGGCGGCAAACTGCGGGTGGGCTTTCTCTCCGCCGAAATCGGCAACCACGCCGTTTCCTTTTTTCTGGAGAGTTTTCTGCGCTTTTACGATCGCGAAAGCCTGGAGGTTTACCTCTACGAATCCCTGGAGATGGCCGCTGAGCACCGCTTCGTCCTGCACCGCCTGGTGGATGGGGTTCGCTCCGTGGCGGCGCTGAAGAATGCCGAGGCCCGCCAGATCATTATGGCTGATCAGATCGACATCCTGGTGGATACCACCGCCTGCATGCGTTCCTCCCGGCTGGCCCTGCTGGCCGAGCGCTGCGCGCCGATCCAGTGCCATTACATCGGCTTCCATGGCAGCACCGGGGTGCCGGCGGTGGACTATTTCATCGGCGATCCGGAATACACGCCGCCCGAATTTGATCACCACGTCAGTGAAACGGTCTGGCGCCTGCCGCGCTGCTTCGTGGC
>JBAXOO010000160.1:0-4756 GCA_037133235.1 Cyanobium sp. ELA507 | reverse complement strand
CTCATGAACGTGGAGAGCATGTTCGAAGTGGCCGAGATCGTGGGGGCGGAGATGCGCCGCCTTCAGGATGTCCACCGGGAAGCCATCCTGGAGCAGGGCACCGGCGCGGACGCCTCCATCCTGGTGGCGGGCCAGCGGAAGGGGGGCAAACACCGCCTCTTCCAGCCAGTCCAAGGGAAGCCGCGCCAATCGAAAAGCCACCTGGCGCCAACGCTGGGGATCGGCCCTGCGGAGACCCTCCGCGATCGCCAACATCGCCCCAGCCCCATCGAGCCCCAGCACCGCAGCGGCGGGGCAAGCGGCGGCCAGGCGGAAGGTGATGTTGCCAGGTCCGCAGCCCAGATCGACCAAGCGGGGCCCCAGCCCCGCCGCTCCGAAGCGCTCCAGCGCCGCATCCACCAGGGCCTGGTCCGGGCGGGAGAAATCGGCAGCGGCATAGGCGCGGGCCTGCAGCAGCTCGTCCATGAGCTCGGGTTCGGGGATCCGGTCCATGGGGTCAGGGCGGGGTTGGGGGGCCTGGTTCAGGAGTGAGCACCCGGCAGGCCGGCGAGCCGCTCCAGCAGGCCGAGCTCCGACTCCAGCTGGGGCCGATCAAACAGATAACCCTGGAAGAAGTTGCAACCCACCTCCTGAAGCCCCTGCAACTGGGCCTCGGTCTCCACCCCTTCAGCCACCACCCGCAGCCCCAGGGAGCGGCCCAACTCCACGATGGCGCGCACGATGGCGGCGTCCTGGGGCTGGTGGAGGAAGCGCCGCACGAAGCCATGATCAATCTTGACCTCCGCAACAGGGAGATAGCGCAAATAGGTGAAGGAGGAATAGCCGGTGCCGAAATCATCGAGGGAAAAATCGATCGCGTACTCGATCAGCTGATGCATCCGCTCGGCCGCCTTGGCAAGATCAGAGAGCACGGAGTCTTCGGTGATTTCAAGGCGCAGCCTGCGGCCATTGACACCGATGTTGTTGATCAGATTCAACACCTGATCAACAAAGCCAGGATGATGAAATTCCGCCGTACTCAGGTTGATCGAAATCCTAAAATCCTCGGGCAAACCCAAATTCTCCCAGGCCACCAGCTGGTGGAAGACCTTGCGAGTCATCCCCTCCCCCAACCGATGGATCAGGCCAGTTTCCTGAGCCACCGGAATGAACTCGGCCGGTGAAATCCAAGGCTGCATCTCCTGCGGCCACCGCAGCAGGGCCTCCACCCCAACAGGGAATCGGTTCGAATCCACCTGCAACTGATAGGCCGGTGTGAACTGATCCAACTCCAGACCCTGGCGGATCCTGGTTTCCAGCGCCGAGCGCCGATCGAGGCGTTGTTGCATGTCGTCCCGGAAGAGGCGCACGGTGTTGCGTCCTGCGGCCTTCGCTTCGTAGAGGGAAAGGTCGGCACGCTGCAACAGCTTCGATCCACTGAGGTCAGTCCGATCGCTGATGGCAATGCCGATGCTGGCGCTCTGGTGCACGGTGCCGATGTTGAGGGAGATCGGTTCAGCAATGGCCCGAATGATGGTTTCGGCGAGCCGCCGGCAGGAGGTTTCCGCCTCCTGGGGATCGCCGCCCAGATGGTCGAGCAGGGCGACGAATTCGTCGCCGCCAAGCCGGGCCACCAGGTCTTCGCTCCGCAGCACCTGCTGCAGCCTCTGGGCCACCTGACAGAGCAACTGGTCGCCGGCCGCATGGCCATGGGTGTCATTGAGGGTCTTGAAATGATCAAGATCCAGCATGACCAGGGCAAAAAGATCACCGCTCTGGCGACTGGAGCGAATCAATTCGGTCAGGCGCTCCTGGAACAGTCGCCGGTTGGGCAATTCGGTGAGGGAATCGTAGAAAGCCAACCGATGCACCTGGGTCTCATGCCGTTTGCGCTCGGAAAGATCCTGCATCGACCCGGCAAATCGACGCGGCGTGCCATCCAGAAGGCGAGTCACGGTGCCACGGATCAAGACGGGAAGGTAGCCGCCAACGTTGCAACACAGTCGCAGCTCGCATTCCAGGGTTTGATTACGACCGCTGAGCAGTTGTTCGTAGAGCCAATCAAACCGCTGCAAATCGCCCGGGTGGATGCGGTAACGCCAGAAATCGGAATCCACCTGCTGGGAAGGCTCGCGATCGCCAAGCATCTCCTGCCAACGGGCCGAAAGAAAGCAGGAGCCACTGGTGAGATCGAGATCCCACCAGCCATCATTCGCCCCCTTCAGAACGGCCTCCAGTCGCTCTTCAGAGGCCTGGAGTTGGTCCATCTGGCCCTCAATCAGTTGCCGATCGCCGAGATGGTCGATGTGGGCGGCAAGCTTCTCGGCCAGCAGACTCAGCACCTCCAGGCTTTCCTCCCAGACCGGTTCAGCCATGCCCGCCAGGCTGCGGGAGTTGGCCGCTAACAACAAAGCGCGGCACCGCCCATCGCGACCGATGCAGCGGCAAACAAGGGCATCCTCCAGCACGGGCCCCTCGAGCAGGGCCGCTTGGGTGGGGGTTAACACCAAGGCCCGACGGAGGGAATCGCGCGGAAGAAGAGCGAGTAACTCCGATCCGACCCCAGCCCAGGCCGAGCGGGGCACCGCCAAGCCGCAGGCCTGGAATGATTGGCCCCCAGCTGGCACACCATCAAACAACCAGAGTGCGCCGATGCCGATATCGAGAACATCGACAATAGCCTCGGCAAAAGCCTCCAGCAACCCGCCCATATCTAGATCGGCGAGCAGGGCATCAGAAAGGCGATTGAGGCGAATCAGCTGACCAATCTGACGGTCCCGCTGGTTGCGGACGGCGATCAACTCCTGTTGCAGTCGGCTATAGCTCGTTGCGGCGATCTCCTGGGATCCCTCCGTGGGGCTCTTCGGCATCCCGCTTAGCTCGAACTTGCCGGAATGCGGTAGAGAGCCGCCAGGGCTGTGGTGTAGTTGTGGTATGCATTACGCCCTCCTAAGCGGGCATATTCACCAAAGCCATACATCCCAAACCAGGGCGGCGCCACGCCGTCAGTGCCGAAAGGCTCCTGCATGCGATGCACGAGCTCGTCCTTCATGACCCGGTTGAAAAGACGACGACCACGGGCAAGACAATCGGCATGGAAAATGGCCACGGGCTTGAGACCCGGACGGCGACCGGTCATTTCGGCCAGCATGCGATCCATGTCACGGAAGATGCGATCCTCATCCCGAACCGTGAGCCACAGCTTGGTGCCAACCGGACAGTCTGTGGCATACACAATGGCTCCCTCCTCGGTGTGGTGGGTCACCACCCGCAGGCTATGGGGGTTGCCATATTCCTCGGCCAACACCGCCGGTAGGGCCTCGGCCAAGGCACCGATCGGAATGGTGTCACCCTCGCTGGCATCGGCGGGCAGGCCCAGCCACTCGAGGTAGGCGGGCCAGGCCGGTTGGCCATCGAGCTCCAGGATGCGATTGCCCGCGGAGGCGGTCACGACCCGGGGATCGCCCACGGCCACAAAGCCATGGGTGGCACTGGTTTCCACCACCAAGGTGGGATCCCAGAACCCCACCGCAAAGGCGGCATGCTGGAAGGTACGGCCATCGATGGCCTGGAAGGTGGCCACACCCTGCATCTGGTCCGAAGAAGTGGCACCGAAGATCTCCACCTCGGGACCCAGCACCGATTCCAGACCGGCGATCAGCTGGTCATTGGCAATGTCGATCCCGGCCGCAAGCAGATAGACCATCCGCACCGGCTGGGGCGCCGCCTGGAGTGCCCGGCCGAGCTCGGCCCCTCGCGCAAAGGAGGTGGACCCATCCAGATCCTCCACATGGCCAATCTGCAGGCCCTCGCCCCGGATGCCCATCAGCACGATGTCGTGGATCGACTCCCCCGGACCAGCGGGACCCACCACACCGGCGCAGGAGGAGGCCAGCACCCGCGCCCCCGGACATTGCTCGCGCACTGCGGCGGAAAGCTCGGACAGGTCGTGGCCCACGGTGGCGTTCAGCAGCACCAGATCGCAGGCGGGGGTGGTGCTGCCGTAGGCGAGCTCCAGCAACTCGAGCACCGCCCGCCGGGGATTGACGGCGCGGATGTTGGCAGAGCGGAAATCGAGCATGGATTTCGAGGCCTGGGTGGGGCGGGGCAGGGCCAGCGTGCGCCTTCGGTCGACCCGGGCGGTCAGGACCCAGTTTCCATTTCCAACTTAAGCCGCATCGACGCAGAAACGCTGCTCCACCCAAGCTGTGGTGGTGTGGGACCCGTGCCACCCCAGGGGTGGTGGCGCCAGCGGATGGCACGGGTTAGCGTTGGCGTCCAGCCATGCCATTGCCGTGACCCTCTCCCCTTCACCGAGTGAAAGCTCCCTGAACACGGCTCCTGCCGCGGCGGATGGTCTGAAATTCGATGCGATCCTCGGCAGCGCCGGCAGTGGAGGCTCGGGTGGCCGCCAGCAGGATTTCCCGGCCACCGCCCCGGCGGCCAACCCCGTTTTTTACCGCACCTATTCCCGCAAGACCGACACAGGCCGCGAGAGCTGGCACGAGGTTGCCGAGCGCAATCTTGAGGGTCTGCGCAAGCTCGGCCACCTCAATGACGACGAGGTGCAGCTCCTGCGTCGCATGCAGCAGCAGCAGAGGGCCCTGCCCTCAGGCCGCTGGCTGTGGATCGGCGGCACCGAGTGGATCGAGCGCCAGGAGAATTTCTCCGGTGCCTACAACTGCACCTCCACCAACCTGGTGGACTGGGAAGCCTTCGCCCTGATGATGGACCTGGCGATGATGGGCTGCGGCACCGGCGCCATCATCGAGCCCCA
>JBAXOO010000159.1:0-4759 GCA_037133235.1 Cyanobium sp. ELA507 | reverse complement strand
CTCCGATCTGGGCGGCCGCAGCCCCGTGAAGGTGGCCAGCCTGCAAACCCTGCGGGGCACCGGCATCACCGGCACCCACGTGGGCCGCAGCGACCAGGTGACCGGCGATGAACCCGGCAGCTGCCGCATGGTCACCGGCGACGAATACATCGGCACCCAGCAGTACGACCGCTTCTGCGGCAGCCGACCCGCACCTGAGCCGGCGAAGGTGGGCTTCAGCGTGACCAACCGCCAGCAGGTGGTGAGCGGCACCCGCACCGGCCGCTCGGAGAACGTGACCGGCGATGAAGCCGGCACCTGCAAGATCGTGACCGGCACCCCCTACGCCGGCCTCGACGAAGCCGGCACCTGGTGTTCCACCACCCAAGTTGCTGCCGTGCGCCAACGCACCCCGGTGCGCATGGGCACCGTGATGACCGGCATCCAGCCCGGCATTGGCGGTGTGATGACCGGGGCCGAGCGCGGCGCCTGTGAAGACGTGACCGGCACCCCCTACGTGGGGCCCGACCAGCGCGCCGCCAGCTGCGCAGCCAGCCCTTCCGATGCCGACTTCCCCCAGGCGATCGATGCGGCCCCCTGGCAACAGTTCAGCGTGCAATCGCCCGCCCGCTCCGCCCAGTCGCAGCGCGAACGGAGCGGTGGCGTGACCGGCACCAGCTACGAATTCGGTGGTCGCATCACCGGTCCCTTTGACATGGCCGGCGGCAAGGTGACCGGCACCGAACACTTCCGCTTCGACCGCCGCGGCGGCCAGGCGGTGCTGCCGACCCCGAAGGTGGCCCCCCTGGCGGACCCCAGCGGCCGGCCGTTGTCGCGGGTCACCGGTGAAGGCTCCGGCCAGAAGATCACCGGCGACGACTGGGATCGTGGCGAGCGGGTCACCGGCACCGAGGGCGTTTCGGCCCGTCGTCGTAACCCCAGCCGCGCCGGTGGTCGGGCCACCATGCCCGCCTTCCAGCCGAAGCGCAACGAGGAACTGCCCGAACCCGTCAGCCGCGTCACCGGATCCAGCGGCAACACCCTGGCTGGGTCGCTGATCACGGTGTCCGGCGGCGCCCGGGGCTGATCCCTGATGCCCCGTCGCCCGGCCACGACCATCCGCCCCCTGGCCCCCAGTGCACCGCGGCGGCGTCCCCAACGGGATGGCGTCAGCCTCGGTGAGCGCCTGGATGCGGTCCGTGGGGGAGACCCCAACCCGGGCCCAGGGGCGGATCTGTGGCCATCGGCAGCAGCTCCCGTCCGCCGTTTTGATGTCCGCAGTCGCCTCGCCAGCGGCGGGCTCCATCCGCTCACCGATGGCCGCGGCAACGCCCGGCTCCAGGCCTATGACAACCGGGTGAAGGAGTCCTTCGACCGGATCGTGCCGGTCCTGAGGCGCCTTTCTTCCCTGCAACACGAGGATGACTTCGTGGCCAGGGCCCAGCAGCTGGCCAAGGCCGAACTGGGCTACGAGCTGCCCCTGCCGATCCTGGAGCGGGCCTGGGTGACCCAGCTCGACATGCGGACCCTGTTCGCCTGGTGCGTGTTCGAGACCTACGAACAGATGAGCGCCTCCTTCTTCCAGGAGGACCCGCTCAGCGGCCAGCGCGACAGCAAGGAAGCCCAGGACTTCGAGCAGTTCCTGCTCTCCTGCGGTTTCCACCTGCTCGACATCACCCCCTGCGCCGACGGACGGCTGGCCCATGCCATCGCCTTCGCCCTGCGGCTGCCCTACAGCTCGGTGCGCCGCCGCCCCCATGCCGGCGCCCTGTTCGACGTCGAAAACACGGTGAACCGCTGGATCAAGACCGAACACCGCCGCTACCGCGAAAGCCTGCCCAACCCAGCCCAAGCAGACACCCGTTACCTGAAGGTGGTGCTGTACCACTTCAGTTCCCTCGACCCAAGCCACGAAGGCTGCGCCGCCCACGGCAGTGACGACACCCTGGCGGCCTGCTGCGGTCAGCAGCGCCTCGAAGACTTCCAGCAGGCGGTTGAGAACAGCTTCTGCTGCGGAGCCTCGGTGGATCTGTTGTTGGTGGGGATCGACACCGATACCGATGCCATCCGGGTCCACGTGCCCGGCATGGATGGCAGCACCAACCTGGAGCGTTGGCTTGATGCCCGGGAGGTCTACGAAGCCACCCGCCATCTGGGTGGCGCGGAAGGGCGGGCCCGCATCCAAACCCTGGTGGAAAAGGCCGCCGCCTCCACCCCCGATCCCGGCATGGTGCGCCTAATCGCGCGTCTGCTGGAAAACAACATCTCCCAGATCGATTACGTGCGCCAGTTCCATGGCGGTCATTACGCCGACGCCGGCCATGCCGAGCGGTTCATCGGCGTGGGCATCGGCTTCAAGGAAGTGCACCTGCGCAACCTCACGTACTTCGCCTACATGGATACGGTGGAAGAGGGCGCCGCGGACCTCGATGTGGGGGTGAAGATCTTCAAGGGGCTCAACGTGGCGAGGGGGCTGCCGGTGCCCGTGGTGGTGCGCTTCGATTACAGCGGCAAGGTGCCCGGCGCCCGAGAACGGGCTGTGCGCCACGGCGAAAGGGTGCTGGAGGCGATGCGGAGCCGCTATGCCGATCTCTTCGCCGAAGGCCTGCTCCATGCCCTGCTCACCGTGCAGGACAAGGACCGTCATGCCCCTGCCCAGGCGGTAGGGTCCACGATCACCTTCGAAACTCCAGGAGGGCACTGACATGCTGATCTGCAAAGTGGTGAAGCCCCTGGTTTCCACCAACCGCATTCCCGACTTCGAGCACAAACCCCTCCATGTGGTTCTCGATGGCAGCACCCAGAAAGTGGCGGTCGATGCCGTGGGCTGCATCCCCGGCGACTGGGTGATCTGCGTCGGCAGTTCGGCGGCACGGGAAGCGGCCGGCAGCAAGTCATACCCCAGTGATCTGACGATCGTGGGCATCATCGACCACTGGGATCCCGAAGCCGGCAAGCCTTCGGCTCCCTCCGCAACCGCTGCTGCACCGTCCCCGCCACCGGGGGGCAAAGCCTGATGGAAATCATGCAGGTCACGGGATCATTGGTCTGCTCCCAGCGGGTGCCAGGTCTGATGCACTCGGAACTGCGGGTGCTCCGCACGCCCAAGGGCAAGTTGAGTGTGGCGGTGGACCCCGTGGGTGCCGAGGTCGGCAACTGGGTCTTCACTGCGAGCGGATCCGCCGCCCGCTTTGCCTGCGGCAATCCCGAGGTCCAGACCGACCTGACCATCGGCGGGATCATCGACTTCTGGGAACCCGACGGCTGAGCGCCCGTTCCACCTCGAAGCGAGGATCGCCTGCCACCCAGCACCTCCACCCGCCGCTTCCTTCTCCCCTGCCCCTCCACGCCATGGCCAGCCGCTCTCCCCGAACCAACCGCTCCGCCGCCGCCCCATCGCCGGCCACCCCATCGGGTTCGAATCTGCCGGCGACTGCGGCGTCAGGGACGGCGCCGGCAGCAGGGCCAGGCGCCACCAACCCGGCCCCTGCAGTCCCAGAGGTTTCCCCAATCCCTGGGGCCGTGCCGGTGAGCGGCACGGCGGCCCCCAAGGCCCTGCCCGCGGCGGCAACCGCCGCGGCAACCCAGGACGCGGCAACTCCAGCCGCGGCGACTCCAGCCAAAGCTGTAGCCGCCGTAGCGACCACCCGTTCAGCCCCCAGGGCCACCAGCGCGAGATCCGCAACGGCGAAAGCCAGCCCGGCTTCCCGCTCCGGCGGCCGCCCGGCCACCCGGGCGAGCCGAAGCCCTGAGCGCTCCGCCCCCGCCGCGACCTCCCGTCGCGGTGGGAGTGGTGCGATCACACCCCCATCCAAACCTTCCACCCTTTCCTTCCCCATGGCTGACACGGTTCAGGGCATTGCCCTCGGCATGATCGAAACCCGCGGCCTGGTTCCCGCCATTGAGGCGGCTGATGCCATGACCAAGGCGGCCGAGGTGACCCTTGTCGCCCGGGAATTTGTGGGCGGTGGTTACGTCACCGTGATGGTGCGCGGCGAAACCGGCGCCGTCAACGCGGCGGTGCGGGCCGGTGCCGACGCCTGCGAACGGGTGGGTGACGGCCTGGTGGCAGCCCACATCATTGCCCGGCCCCATGGCGAGGTCGAACCCGCCATCGCGGCCAGTGGCGTAGGCCGCCGCCTTTGATGGCCAGGGGCTCAGTCCATCCGCGCGTCCTCGGCTACCTGGGACGCGCCCTCAGCCTGGAATTCTCCGCCGTTCAGCAGTACATGACCCAGGCCTCTCTTGTGGAGTCCTGGGGGGATACGGCCTCGGCAGATCAGTTCCGGCGGGACACGGTGGAGGAGATGCAGCATGCCGAGAGGATCGTGCAGCACATGCTTGGGTTAGGGGTCGTTCCGGCGGCCTCCCAGCTCAGGCCGGTGAGCCACGCCCCCGACCTCGTGACATTGCTGCGCCGCAATGCGGTGCTCGAGCACGACCTGGTCGCCCACTACGCCGAGGCTATGCAGTTCTGCCAGTTGGTCGGCGACAGCCACAACCACGTCCTTTTCGAGGGCCTCTGGCAGGACGAACGCCACCATGGCGACGATCTGGCCCAGTGGTTGGCAAGCCTTGGTGCCAACGACCGAAGCCTGCCAGAGCGCTCCACTTTCTGACCGTGGCGGGCCGCAAGCCTGCGGCTCCCTTGCCGTAGGGGAGTTGACCTGGTGGGCGAGCCCTTCGGGTGACTAAAGTCCGGCGCCAAAGGCCTTTCCGAATCCCTTCCGCCCCTGGCCGCCCCCTTGAGCGAAACCCTGCCCCTGCCGATCCAGCTGGT
>JBAXOO010000158.1:0-4762 GCA_037133235.1 Cyanobium sp. ELA507 | reverse complement strand
TGGCACGACTGCCGACTGGGCTCCCCCGGAGGCGGCGCTGCGGCAGGGGCATGGGGAGCGGCATGGCGCCGGAAGGGGAGGCGTAGGAGGGGGCGTCGGCTCGGGCGCACCCGTTGCGCGGGCAGGGCCAACACCTCTGGCCATCATGGCGTCCTCGCCTTCTGTGCCTCTGGCTTTTCGTTGGCCCCGTGGCCGATTTCGCGGCCTCAGCCCCAGGGACGCTGAGCTTCTCAGGTTCTGTTTCTCAGGCTCTTCACGTTTCTTTATGTGGATTGCCAGACTGGCTGAATCAGGAACTCCTCCATGTCCACTCCCCTGTTGCTCGAGCTGTTCGCCGGCTTCCTCGCCGCCTGCATTGCCCTCTGGTTCGTGCTGCTGAGCCGCACCTCCCAGAACCGTGAGGCCGCTGCTGATGCCCCCGTCTTCTCGCTGGGGGGCACGGACGATCGGCTGGCTGCGCTGCGTCGTCTGGCTTCGGCCTACTTCCTGCCCAAGGGCCCCCTGGCCAACACGGCCCTGTTGCTGCTGCGCCTCACGATTGGCGTGATGATGATCCACCACGGCCAGGAGAAACTGGCCGATCCCCAGCAGTTCGCCGACACCTATGTGGCGTCGCTGCATCTGCCTTTCCCGCTGTTCTTCGCCTACGCCGCCGGCTTCTCCGAGCTGATCGGCAGCTGGCTGCTGATCCTCGGCCTGCTCACGCCGCTTGGGGCCCTGGCGATCACCGGCACGATGAGCGTGGCCGCCTACCAGCACATCCTCACGGCTGGCCTCAACATCTATGTGTTGGAGCTGGTGGTGCTCTATCTGGGTGGCAGCCTCGCCCTGGTGCTGCTCGGTCCTGGGCGGATCTCCTTCGATGGCGCCATCGTGCATGAATTGCTCGAAGAGTCCGGCAGCACCTCCGACGACGATCAGGCCACCTCGGCCCTCTCCCCGGCCTATGTCACGGTTCGCGGCGACAGCCGGGCCTGATCTCGGCAACCAGCCGAGACCCGGGGAACGACCGTGGCGGCCCCTTCTCCACGGTCAACCGAGGTTGAGATCGAGGCCGAGCTGAATCAGGGAGTTGTCGGTGGCCGAGCCTGTTTTGCGACGCCGACGCCCACCACCGCTGGCTTTCCCCGAATTCGTTGACCGACCGCCGCGCCGAGATCCGTGCTTTTGGTGGATCGCATCGGCCAGGGCCCCAAAGCCGCCCTCCTGCCGGCGACCCCAGAGCCGCTCCCGTGCGGCGCGGGCGGCGGCCAGCGGATCCACGATCGGGAGGGGATAGTCCACCCCGGGGGCGAAACCAAGCCGCTGCGCCGTGAGGCCCGGCAGGGTCCAGGGTTCGTGCAGGTGCAGCAGCGGCACGGCATCCAGTTCCGGCAGCCACTGGCGCAGAAACACCCCTTGGGGGTCGTGGTCCTGGCCCTGCTTGATCGGGTTGTAGATGCGGATCGTGTTGATGCCGGTGGTGCCCGCCTGCATCTGGCACTGGCTCCAGTGGATGCCGGGCTCGTAGTCGAGGAAGAGGCGGGCCAGGTGCAGGCCCGTGGAGCGCCAGGGCAGCTCCAGGTGGTGGCTCGCCACCGACATCAGCATGGCGCGCATGCGGAAGTTGATCCAGCCGGTGGCGATCAGGGCGCGCATGCAGGCATCCACAAAGGGCAGGCCGGTGCGCCCCTCGCACCAGGCCGCCAGCCGCTCCGGGTCGGCGTTGCTGGGGTCAACGACGGTGAGTGGGTGGAGTTCGCGGAACTCCAGATCCGGCTGGCTTTCGAGCTTCTGAATGAAGTGGCAGTGCCAGTGCAGCCGCTCCTCAAATCCCCGCAGGGCCCGGGGCCAAGTGGCCCTCGCCTCTGGCGGCAGGGTGCGCAGGGCGGCGCCGCGGAGGCGGCTGGCCTGCACCACCTCCCGCATCGACAGGGTGCCCCAGGCCAGGTGGGCCGAAAGCCGCGAACAGCTCGCGAAGGCGGTGGTGGGGCTGGAGAGCTCGCGGTGATAGCGGGCGCCGCGCTCCTGGAGAAAACTCTCCAGCAGGGCCAGGCCCTCCCGGCGGCCACCGCGCTGGCGGCCCGGACAGGGATCCGGCGCTAGCGCTAGCTCGGAGGCTGTGGGAATCGGGCCCGGATTCAGGCCCTCCAGGGGCGCCAACACCGGTGGTGGTTGGGTGAGCGGCTCTGCCATGCGCGCCTCCCAGCGGCGGGCCCAGCCATTGCGGCTGGCCAGCCGGCGGATCACACCGAACTGGGGAATCTCGTGCCATGGGATCCCATGCTGGCGGGCCCAGGCGGCGACGCGCCGGTCTCGGGCGTAGGTCCAGCCGTTGCCGGTTTCCTCATGGCTCCAGAGCCCGGCCACACCAAACTGCCGGCGGGCCCGCTCCAGCACCTCCTCCACCGCGCCAACCCGCACCACCAGCGGCTGGCCAAGCCGTGCCAATTCCGATCGCAGCTCCTGGAGGCCCTCGGCGCAGAAGGCCCAGTGGCGAGCTGATGCATCGGGTTGCTGCCAAAACTCCGGCTCCACCACCACCAGCGGCAGCACCGCACCGAGCCGGCTGGCCTGCAGCAGCGGCTGGTGGTCGGCCGTGCGCAGGTCGCGCTTGAACCAGACGATCTGCAGCGGGCCCATGGCGCGGGAACCTAACCAGGGGGTGGTGGTGGGTGCGGCGCCCCACGCCGATCCGGGGCCGGTAGCTGCGGCAAACCGGTCGGAGAGACGGTGGCGCTCAACCGAACGGCACGTGGCTAAGGCTGATCAGAAAGCTCAATCAAGACAAGCGTTTGTCACCAGGTTCGGTCAATGCCGGAGAGAAGGAAGTTGGCACCACCACCAGCATGCTCTGCAGAAAGACACTGGCAAAGCTATACAAGGCAGGTGTTAGCGATAAGTGGGCGATATCCAGTTTTCGGGCGGAAGGTCTCCATCAGTGACCGAAAGTCCTCCGTTTGAAGTGCAATCTGCGCGAAATAACTGATTGAGGTTGTCTCAACACTTTCGTTGCAAGGTGCGTAAGCACCGTCAATCGCTATTCGGATTCCTTCATGGTATCCTCATGCGCAAAGATGAAATCCTGTGGATCCCACAACCCTGATCAAGTTGGTGTTATTGCTTGGTGTGGTCCTGCTGGTGTTCGGCATTGGCGCCCGGGCAAAGCTCGAGGAGCCCCTGTTGCTGCTGCGCCGCCCTCCGCTGACCCTGCGCTCACTGCTGGCGATGTACGTGCTTTTTCCGGCCCTTGTGGTGCTGTTGGTGTCGCAGCTGCCCCTGCGGCAGGGGGTGGGAGCGGTGTTTGTGGGCTTTGCGGTCTCGCCCGTGCTGCCGCCCTGGGCCAAGAAGGGAACGGCGCTTGGCGCCAGGGCTGACTACGTCATCGGCTTGGAGCTGCTCTCCGCTGCCGTCTCCCTGCTGGTGGTGCCGCTGATGATTGAGATTGTCGAGCGGCTGTTCGGGGTGACCACCGTCTTCGATCCAAAGGCCATGGTGATGGTGCTGCTGGCCACTGTGGTACTCCCCCTGGGCCTCGGCATCGGGCTCGCCAAACTCTTTCCCCGCAGTTCCCCCCGGCTGGGTGCTGTTGCTGATCGGGTCGGCAGTTTGGTGGTGCTACTCGGTGCGGTGGTGCTGCTGGGCATCCATGGCTCCAAGATGCTGGCGCTCATTGGCGAGGGCACCGTGCTGCTCATCCTGGTTGTCATCGTCTTTGGTCTTTTGATTGGCGAGTTGCTTGGCGGACCGGATCGGTCGATTCGCGGCGCCCTTGCCTCGGCCACGGTGTCGCGTCATCCCGCCATTGCGCTGCTGCTGGCATCCGGCGCCTTTCCCCAGCAGCAGGACATCGTGATCGGCACGGTTCTGATCTACTTGCTTGCATCCCTTGTGCTGCCGATTCTCTTGATGCGGTGGCGTCAGTAGGAGGGTGCAGTGTCGATTGCATTCCGGTAACTAGGCGATCGATTAAGCCCAGTTGGGTTAAACCTGCATGTGAGCGCTAGAGAGCGTCCTGTTCAGTGCACACCCGTGGCAGCAGGGTCAGATTCAATGAGAGGTGACACCCTGCTAATCACCATCGCTACTACATCAGATGAAACCCGCTCGATCAATTTTGCCTTTCTCGTACGCCAATTTAGGCTCTTCAGCTGATCGGACAGGACAACTCCACTGACAGCATATCCATCAGGAAGCTCCACCTCGGACGGATAACGCTGCCCTGGAGTGGCAGGCAGGGGCTGTAGAGCGCGAGCAGGGAATCGGTGGTGGCCTGTCCACTCAAGGGGCTTGTTATCCGTTCCTTTATGCCATGACACTTCTCTGGAGTGCTTCCTGAGCGAGCATGTTTAGACTCTTTCCTTGCACCTCCGCAGTGATAGCTAATTTCTCATGCAGTTCAGGCGGTATCCGAAGATTGAATTTACCTGAAAAGCTTCTACGGGGCTCGGTTCCTTGCTCCTTGCAAACTTCTAGATAAACGTCCAATGAATTTTTGAACTCTCGACGAAGCTCAGCCGGACTAGAACCATAGAAGTCCGCTCCTCCAGAAAGCCCAAGAATTTCCCCTCGAAATTGATCTGTTTCCTCGTCGTACTCAATCTTGGCGTGGTAGCCATTCACTTTCATGAGATTCATGGGGACACTCCGTGTTCTTCAAGCCATTTGCGGATTGAAGCAACAGCACCCTTGTCTGTATCGGGCGATGGGTGGGGTCTGTGGAAGACCCTGACTTCCCCGCCAAGCTCCTGAAACAGGGCTTCGATGTCCCTCCACGGCAAGG
>JBAXOO010000157.1:0-4768 GCA_037133235.1 Cyanobium sp. ELA507 | reverse complement strand
AGCAGCTCGATCGAGCGGCCGCCGCGCACGCGGGCGCGGCTGAGGGCCAGGGCCATCAGGCCCCCGAGCAGCACCGCCAGCAGGGCCGCCGCCAGGGACAGGCCCAGGCTGGTGAGGAAGGCGTCGGTGAGGGCTTGATCCCGCAGGGGATGGCGCCAGTTCTCCAGGGTGAAGCCCTGCCAGATCAGGTTGAAGCGCCCGCGGGGAGCGTTGAAGCTAAACAGCACCGTGACCACCACAGGGGCATAGAGCAGCCCATAGGCCAGGGCGCTCCAGATCCCAAGCAACCAGCCCCCTGCCCTGGTCATGGCAGCAGCAGGTCATCGACGCCGCGGCCGCGCAACTGAAGCAGCACCGCCAAGGTGATCACGGCCATCAGCACCAGGGTCAGGGCCGCCGCCCGCGGCGCCTGCAACTGCACCAGCAGCAAGTTCTCGATGGCGTTAGCGATCATGCGGTCGTTGGGGCCGCCGAGGAACTTCGGATTCACCACATCGCCGGCGGCGGGGATCAGGCTCAGCAAGATCCCCGTCCCGAGCCCCGGCAATGACAGGGGCCAGACCACCTGGGTAAACCTCCGCAGCGGGCCGGCGTGCAGATCGTCTGCGGCCTCGAGCAGCCGGGGATCGATCCGCTCCATCGCCACCACCAGGGGCAGCACCAGAAAGGGCAACAGATTGTTGGTGAGCCCGAGGATCACCGCCGTGGGGGTGTTCAGCAGTCGCCCATCCCGCAGCACCCCCAGCCCATCGAGCCAACCGGTGAGTCCCAAGCCAGCCACCAGGTTCAGCACCGGCCCGCTATCCCCCAGCAGACTGGTAAAGGCAATCGCCCGCACCAGATAGGAGGTGAGCGAGGGCAGCACCACCAGGCCGACCAACAACGGCTGCCAGCGGCCACCATGGAAACGGATGGCGAAGGCGAGCGGATAGGCCAGCACCAGGCCCAGGGCCGTGGCGATCAAGGCATAGCCAAACGAACGCATCAGGATCGGGCCATAGGCCTGCAGCACCTCGGCATAGTTGCCCACCCGTCCCCGAAACACTGTCTCCAGGCCAAAGCGGCTCACGGGCTCCGACAAGGACAGCGGCACCAGCCCCAGCAAGGGGAGCACATAGAGCCCGATCAGCCAGATCAGGCCCGGAGCCAGCAGCAACCAGGGCCACCATCGCCGCCGCCTTCCGATTTCAGCCCTCGGTGATCTGGGCAAAGCGCTCCTCCCAACGGGCCTCCTCCTGATCGTCCAGGGGGCCAAAGATGTGCAGCCGCTGGCGGGTCGCCGCATCGGGGAACATCAGCGGATTGCCCGCCAGGGCTGCAGTGGCAGGGTCCTTGGCCAGAATCTCGCGCACCCCCTCCACCGGCGAGATGTACTGCACGGCGGCGGCGATGCGGGCCGCCTCAACGGGTTCATAGACCCAGTTCATCCATTGGGCCGCCTCCTGGCGGTGGCGGGCGCCCTTGGGCATCAGCATCAGATCCGCCCAGAGCATGCCACCGCTCTCGGGTACAAGAAAACGCAGGTCTGGCTGTTCCAGTGCCAGCTGGGCCACATCCCCCGACCAGCCGATGCAGGCGGCCAGGTTCCCCGCCAGCAGATCGTTCTGGTAGTCGTTGCCGGTGAATCGGCGGATCTGGCCGTCACGACGGGCCTTCTCCAGCCGATCAAAGGAGGGCTGGGCCGCTTTCCAGCTGGGGTGCGTGACGTCCTGACCGTCCGCCAGCATCAGCAGCCCCATGGTGTCTCGCATCTCCAGCAGCGCTGACACCCGCCCCTTCAGCTTCGGATCGAACAGGTCATCGATGCTGCGCAGTTCGCGGCCGGTGGCCTTGATGTTGTAAGCAATGCCGGCAATGCCCGTCTGCCAGGGGAGGCTGTAGCGCTGCTGGGGATCCCAGGAGGGGTTGCGCAGCGAAGGGATGAGATGGCGGGCGTTGGGCACCTCCGCCAGGGGCAGGGGCTCCACCCAGCCCAACCGGATCAGCCGCTCGGCCATCCAGGAGGTGAGCACCACCAGGTCCTGGGCGAGGGGTTGGCCGGCGGCCAGCTGCGGCCGGATGCGCGCAAAAAACTGGCGCACGTCGTTGACATCCTCGACATAGCGCAGGTTGATGCCCGTGTCCTTGCGAAAGCGCTCGACGCTGCCAGGGGCACCGGGCTGGCCAGGGTCGATATAGAGGGGGAAGGAGGAGATCACCAGATCGCCGCCGCGATCACCGCCCCCCGGGGTGGCACTCCCTCCGGGCCCCCGGCCACAGGCCTGCAGCAGCGATGGCAGGACCACCGCACCAGCGGCGCCCCCCGCCAGACGGCGCAGGAAGGCTCGACGACCACGGGGTGAAACGGGCATGCTCATGGCGCGGGTACCTCCAGCAGGTGGGTATCGGCAGGATCCCAGCGGCACCACAACTCCGCTCCGATGGACAGATCATCGGCAAGAGCGGCATGGGTGTCGATGGCAATCAGGGGCAGGTCGTCGGCTCCGCACAAGCGCACCTCCACCGTGGCCCCCTGGAAGGCCAGCTCCCGCACCCGCGCCTTCAGCCCCCGCTCCCCGGCCGCCGGCGGGTTGGCGCTGAGCCGCAGGCGCTCGGGCCGCAGCAGCCGCAGCCTGCCGCCGGGACCCTCCGGCAACAGGTTGGCGGCCCCCAGGAAGCTGGCCACCACGGCGCTGCGGGGGTGGTCGTAGAGCTGGCGAGGCGTGCCCACCTGCTCCAGGCGACCCCGGTGCAGCACCGCCAGGCGATCGCTGAGGCTGAGGGCCTCCTCCCGGTCGTGGGTGACGAGCAGGAAGGTGATGCCCACCTCCCGTTGAATGCGCTTGAGCTCCGAGCGCATGGTGCGGCGCAGGTCGGGGTCCAGGGCGGCCAGGGGTTCATCCAGCAGCAGGGCGGCAGGAGCATTCACCAACGCCCGCGCCAAGGCCACCCGCTGCTGCTGGCCGCCCGAGAGCTGGTGGGGCCGTCGCCGCGCCAAATCGGACATCCGCACCACCTCCAGGGTCTCCCCCACCCGCCGGCGGATCTCTGGCTCAGCGAGGCGCTGGGAACGGGGCCCGAAGGCCACGTTGTCCCAAACGCTGAGGTGGGGGAAGAGGGCGTAGTTCTGGAACACCAGGTTCACCGGTCGCCGGTGGGGCGGCGCCTCGGTGAGATCGCGGCCCTGCAGCAGGATCCGGCCCGCCTGGGGGCGCTCGAAGCCGGCGATCAGGCGCAGGGTGGTGGTCTTGCCGCAACCGGAGGGGCCCAGCAGGGAAAAGAACTCACCCGCGGCAATCGAGAGGCTCAGATCCTCCACGGCGGCCGACTCGCCAAAACGGCGGCAGACTTGGTGCAGGCCGATCACTTCAGAGCCGCCGCCACGATGATGGACCGCGCTGGTGCCGTTCTTGGTGGCAGGCTCCGTCAGAAGATCGACTAGGCGAGTGGGCCACTGTCTAGCAACGGTATCCCCGCTCGGAATGTCCACCATGACGACTCCTTTCCTTGACGTGGTGGTAGTGGGCGCAGGCCTCTCCGGGCTGATCTGTGCCCGCGAGCTCAGGCACCAGGGCCTGAGGGTGCAGCTACTGGAGGCGCGGGAGCGCTTTGGCGGGCGGATGCATGGCCACACCAGCGGCTCTGGCCTGCGGGTGGACCTGGGGGGTCAGTGGGTCGGAGCCACCCACCACCGGCTGATCGGCCTGCTGGAGGAGTTCGGCCTAGCCAGGTATCCCACCTTTTACGACGGCGAAGGGCTCCTCCACTGGCGAGGGAAGGCCCACCGGGCCGGCGTGGAGCACGACTTCCACTCCAGCCTGCTGTTCTTCAAGCCCCAGGAGCTGGGTTTACCGGAGAGCGAGGTGGCCGAAACCCTGGCCCTACAGCGACGCTTTGCAGAGTTGGTGGAACAGGTGCCTCCGCAGGCACCCTGGGAGGCCCCCGATGCCGAAGCCCTGGATCGAATCAGCATCGAGGGCTGGCTGAAGGGGCAAGGGGCCGGCGAGTTGGCGCGCTACCCGATCGCATGGCTGAGCCGGGTGGGGGGCTCCGGCGGTTTCGAGCCCCATGAGAGCTCCCTGCTGCACCTGGCCTGGACCCAGGCGGTGGCCCCCCAACACGAAACACCGGAGGCCTATCTGGTGGAGGGGGGCGCCGCCCAGGTGGCCGCCCGGCTGGCCGCCGACCTGGCGGGCGACCTCCGCCTGAGGGCGCCAGTGGCGGCGATCGAGCAGGGCGATGGCGGCGTGCGGCTGAGCCTCGGCTGCGGTGAGGAGGTGCAAGCCGCGGCGGCGGTGGTGGCGATCCCGCCCCCCCTGCGGCTGGGGATCCGCTTCAGCCCGGCCCTGCCGCCGCAGTGGACCAGCCTGCTGCAGCGCTCGCCGATGGGATCGATGGTCAAGGTGCTGGCCATCTACCAGCGGCCGTTCTGGCGCGAGCGGGGCCTCAACGGCCTGGGCATCGGCCCCCTGCCCACCCTGGAGCTCACGGTCGACAGCTCAGCGCCGGGGGGGCCGGGAATCCTGGCGAGCTTCATCGCCGGCGAGCGGGCCGTGCGCTGGCAACGGCTGGGCGAGGCGCAACGGCGCCGGGCGGTGCTGGATGACCTGGCCACCTGGTGGGGGCCACAGGCCGCCGAACCCCACGACTTGATCCTTCAGAACTGGAACGAAGAAAGCTGGAGCACCGGCGCCTTCACCAGTTTTGTGACCCCGGGAGCTTGGACCACCTATGGGCCCATCTGGCAACAACCCCACGGCCGGGTGATCTGGGCCGGCACCGAAGCCGC
>JBAXOO010000156.1:0-4805 GCA_037133235.1 Cyanobium sp. ELA507 | reverse complement strand
CACCTGGCGGCCCATCGGACCTGGGTGAGGGATTTGCGGAGCCAGGGGGTCCGCATCAGCAGCGGCTACTTGGTGGATGGCGAGGGGCGACCGGGCGGCGGTGGCCTGCTGCTGCTGGAGGCCTCCGACCACGCCAGCGCCGAGGCCCTGATCCGCCAAGATCCGATGGTGCGCAGCGGCTGCGTGACCTGGACACTTCAGGGCTGGATCGCCGCCGTGGGGGATCTCGATCAGGCCTGATCGGATCCCCACCCACCCACATCAGGGGCGAGTGGGGGAGCCAACCTCAGCCCCGCAGGTGGCGCGCCAGGCTGGCGGCCGAGAAGTGGAAGCCTTCGTGCTCGGCAATGGCCACCACGGCGCTGGCATCGCTGGCCCCATCAACCTGAAGCTTGAGGGCAGGCGAGAGGTCAACCTTGGCAAAAAAGGCAGTGAGCTGTGCTTTTGACATGAATTTTTCTTGATTTCTACTCTTTTATTCTAGGGTGGTTTCTATCAAGCTGTTGCCAGCAACGGCCGTCCTCCTAGTCCACCAAGGCCTGGCAGGCCTTAGCGATCAGAACCGCAAGCCGAGCTGGCCCAAGATGCCTTGGCCGCTCAACAATTCGGTAGCCAAGCCAATCACAAAACCGAGCATGGCCAGGCGGCCATTGAGCAACTCGGCTCGGTGATAAAAACCCCAGCCCTGATCGCGGTCCACAACCCGCATATGCGGCTCCAAAGGGCGGGGATCGTCGAGGCCGGACTCATCCGAGCACCAGCCCTGCCCCTCCGATTCGGGAAAGCTGCGGCGAGCCAACCTGGTTTCACTGTCACTGTTCATCGCTCCACTCCCAGGGGATTGGCGATGGGGCCCAAACCTTCCTGACCTGGGAGCTTGGGAGCCAACCGAGGCTGGCTTCCCCCTCGCTGCTTCCAGCCTGGCGGCGAAAGCAACCGTTGATCCTGGGGCCCGGCTGGACTTCTGCGGCAGATCCGCGAGCCTTCCCCCAGCCTCAGCCCAACAGCCCCCTGAGCCCAGGCTCCAGCAAGGCAAAAGCTCGGCCACGGTGGCCGATCCGGCCCTTGGTGGCCTTGTCCATCTCGGCGAAGCTCAGGCAAGCTTCCGGCACCAGAAACACCGGGTCGTAGCCAAAGCCGCCGGCGCCCCGCGGCACCTCCAGGATCACCCCGGGGCAGTGGCCCTCCACCTCGATGCGGATGGCCCCGCTCGGATCGGCCACCGCCAGGGCCGCGGTAAAGCGGGCGATGCGGTCGGGCGCCAGGCCCTGCGCCGATCGCTCCTGATTGGCAGCGGCCAGTTCGGCCAACAGGCGCGCAATCCGCTCGGGGTCGGTGGGGGCATAGCGGGCTGAGAACACCCCCGGCGCCCCGCCCAGGGCGTCCACCGCCAGCCCGGAATCGTCGGCCAAGGCCCAGCAGCCCGTGGCGCGGGCCACCGCCTCGGCCTTGAGGCGAGCGTTGGCGGCAAAGGTGGTGCCCGTTTCCTCCACCTCCAGGCCCTCCGGCTGGGCCCGGATCTCCAGGGGCAGATCCGCCAACAGGCCCGCGAACTCACGGATCTTGCCGGCGTTACCGCTGGCGATCACTAGGGGAGTGGGGGTTGGCGCCATCAAATCGCCTCCGCCAGCTGCCGCGCCCAACCCAGCACCTCCTGCACCCGCTCCGCCGTGGGGGCCTCGCAATAGAGCCGCAGCAAGGGTTCGGTGCCGGAGAAGCGCAGCATCAACCAATGGTTGGGGCCCAGCCGCAGCTTCACGCCGTCGGTGGTGATCACCTCCCGCACCGGCACCCCGGCTACCTCGCTGGGGGGAGCCTCCGCCAGCCGCGCCTCCAGCCGGGTTCGGGCCGCCATGTCGGGCAGACGCAGGTCGAGGCGGTCGTAGGCGGCGGCCCCGCCGCAGCGCGCCTGCAGGGCATCGATGCGCTGGCCCAGGGGCACGCCGCCCTCCACCAGCGCCTCGATCAGCAACAACGCCGCAAAGGGGGCATCGCGCTCCGGCAGGTGCATGCCAAAGCCCACACCCCCCGATTCCTCGCCGCCCACCAACACCTCACCGGCGAGCATCTCGGCGGCGATGTACTTGAAGCCCACCGGCATCTCGATCACCTCGCGGCCGAGGTCCTGGGCCACCAACGCCATCAGATCGGAGCCGCTCACGGTTTTGATCACGGTGCCCGGCAGGGCTCGTGCCCGGGCCAGGTGATCAATAAACAACGGCATCAGCAATTGGGTGCTGCAGAAGCGGCCGTGCTCATCCACTGCGGCGATGCGGTCGCCATCGCCATCAAACACAATCCCCATCGCCGGCTCTCCAGCGGCGGTGCTGGCCCGCACGGCGGCGATCAGCTCCCCCAGGTAGGGCGCCAGGGGTTCGGGCGGATGGCCGCCGAAGAGGGGATCCCGCTCGGCGCGGATCTCCCGGATCACACCGCTCTCCACGGCCGCCTGACCCAATAGGGCCGGCAGCACCCCCGCCGCCGATCCATGCATCGGATCCACGATCACCCGCAGGCCCAGCCGCTCCAGCCCCTCCGCCAGGGCGCCGGTGTCCACCTTCGCCTTAAGACCCGCCACGTAGGTGCCGAGGGCATCGAAGCGCTCCGTTTCGCCCGGGATCGGCACCGTGATTCCGCCAGCGGCCAGGCGGCGTTCCACCCGGGCGGTGAAATCCCCCTCCACCGAGCCACCGAACGGCCCCTTGATCTTCAGGCCCAGCCACTCGGGCGGGTTGTGGCTGGCGGTGATCACCAGGGCCCCCAGGGCGCCGCGCTCCACCACCGCCCAACTGGAGGCCGGCGTAGGGGTGGGGCTATCGGAAAGCACCGGCTCCAGATCGGCACCACGCACGGCAGCTGCGATCGCCGCCGCCAGCTCCGGGGCCAGAAAACGGCGGTCGTAACCCAGCACCACCTCGCGGCTGGTGAGTCCCTCCGGGGCTGAAGCCTCCAGCTCCCGGGCCGCCGCGGCCGCCACCGGCAACAGCCGCTCCACCGTGATGTCCACCCCGAGGATGCCGCGCCAGCCATCGGTGCCGAAGGCGATCGGGTTGGCCTCCAGGGGCAGGGGAGCAGAGGCCATAGGGTCGACTGGAATCCGGATCTCCGCCAGGTCGTAGCAGGGCCGCGGGCCCCGGCGGCCGCTGCGGGTGACGGCCTGAAGGCAGGCCACCGCCGCGAACGGGCGGGCATCGCGGCGGCGGTGGGATCTGGCCATGGGCCCTAGCCGACGCCGGTGGGGGCGCCACCCCTGCCTAGCGTGCGGGGATGCAGCAGCCATCCGGCGCCTCACTGGTCAACCACCCCGGCCCTCTTGGCGGAGCGGAAGCGGCTGCAGGGATCGCGGCCCCGCCCCTCACCGACCGGCTCCTACGCAGCTGGCTGCGCTGCCGGCGGCGGGCCTGGCTCGACCGCCACGGCCCCGAGGGTGCCCGGCGCTGGAGCGCCCACCGGGCCCTGGCCCTGCAGGACCAGTTGCGCAGTTTCCAGAGCCTGCTGCCCCAGCGGCCCGGCCATGGCGAGCAAGCCTGCCAAAGCGGAGCACCGGGGGTGGTTGGCCTGCGGCTGCGGGGAACCGGCCCCGGCGGGCTGGTCCTGGAGGCCCATCCCCCGCTGCTCGAGCGGGTCGAAACCCCGAGTCGCTGGGGAAGGCACGGCTACCGCCCGGTGCTGGTGCGGCAGGGGCGCCACCTCACCCGCGAGCACCGACTGGTGCTGGCCCTCTGGGGGCGGTTGCTGGCGGAGCACCAGGGGGCCGCCGTGCCCCAAGCTTTGGTGCTGGCCGGGGCGGGCGATCAGCTGCAGGGGGAGCAGCTCAACCTGGGCTCCGGCCTGCACCAGCAGTTGGAGGAGGTGCTGCCACGCCTGGCGGCCGAGCTGGAACCCGGTCGTGAAGCACCACCCCTGGTCAACGACCGCAAAAAATGCACCCTGTGCTCCTGGCGCGGGCTCTGCGATGGCGAGGCCGCCGCGGAAGGGCACCTCAGCGAAGTGAGCGGCATCGGCGGCAAGCGCCGCGACCTGCTGATCAGCCTGGGCATCACCAGCCTGGGCGAACTCGCCACGGCCGATCCAGAAGGTTTGGCCGATTCCCTGGAAGACCACGGCGAACAGCACCGCGATGTGGCCGCCCAACTGGTGGCCCAGGCCCGGGTGCAGGCGGCAGGGGAATGCCGCCGGCTGGCGGCCGGCCCGGCCCTGCCCGAACTGACCCAGGCCCCCGGGGTGCTGGTGTACGACATCGAGGCCGATTCCGACGCCCGCGACGATTTCCTGCACGGCTTCCTGAAGCTGGAGCGGGGAGCGGCCGGCTGGCCCAGCCTGGCTGCGGCGGCTGGGGCGCCCTACCACCCCCTGCTGGCCCTGCACGAACACGGCGAGGAGCGGCTCTGGCGAAGGCTGCGCACCCTGCTGGAGCGCGACCCCGACTGGCCGGTGCTCCACTACGGCGAAACCGAAGCGGTGGGCCTGCTGCGGTTGGCGGAGCGCCAGGGGGTTTCGGAAGCGGAGCGGACCCGGCTGCGTCGGCGCCTGATCGATGTGCACCAGCGCCTCAAGCGCCACTGGCTGCTGCCGGTGAACAGCTACGGCCTCAAGGCGGTGGCCAGCTGGCTCGGCTTCCGCTGGAGCCAGGGCGGGGCGGATGGGGCCCGCTGCCTGCTGTGGTGGCGCCAGTGGCGCCAAGACCGCAACCGGCCCAACGTGCCGCCCCGCCTGGCCGGACGCCCCCTGGAGCGGATCTTCCGCTACAACCGCGACGACGGCCTGGCCACCTGGGCAGTGGCCAGCTGGATGCTGGATCAGGA
>JBAXOO010000155.1:0-4809 GCA_037133235.1 Cyanobium sp. ELA507 | reverse complement strand
GTGTTGCCGGCTCCCCTAGCCAGCGCGGGCCAGCCAGGCTCAGGCGCCCCAGACCCAACAGCGCAGCCCGCGAGCTCACTCCCCCTTGAGCTCCAAGCGGTGCTCATCCGCCGCGGTCATCGCGATGCCAAGGCCGTGGCGGCCCTGCTGGATCCGCCGATCGCCCCGGACGCAACCGACCACTTCCCAGACCTCTGCCGCGCCGTGGAGCGGTTGGAGCAGGCGTGCCAAAGCGGAGAAGCGGTGGCGATCTGCGGCGACTACGACGCCGACGGCATGACCAGCACCGCCCTGCTGGTGGGGGTACTGAAGCGTTTAGGGGCCCAACCCCGTGCCGCCATCCCCAGCCGCCAGGAGGACGGCTACGGCCTCAACCCCGGGATGGTGGAAGACCTGGCCGCCGCTGGCATTGGCCTGCTGATCACCGTCGACAACGGTGTTTCCGCCATTGGGGCCCTGGATCGGGCGGCGGCCCTGGAGGTCGAGGTCATCCTCACCGACCACCACACCCTTCCGGCCCAGCTCCCTCCCCATCTGGCTCTCCTCCACCCGGCGGTCACACCCCCCGGCTCGCCCTACCGCGGTTTGGCCGGTGTGGGCCTCGCCTATGTGCTGGCTAAGGCCCTCTGCAGCAAGCTCGGCCGCCGTGATGGCGAAGCGATTGCCCTCGATTTGTTTTGCATTGGCACCATCGCCGACATGGCCCCCTTGCTCGGGGTCAACCGCCGCTGGCTGCTGGATGGGCTGCCCCGGCTGCGCCACACCCGGTTGGAGGGACTGCGGGCCCTGCAACAGATCGCCGGACTCGAAGGTGAGCGGGTGGATGCGGAGGCCGTGGGTTTCCAATTGGCCCCCCGCATCAATGCGGTGGGCCGGCTGGGGGATCCGCTCCTGGTGGTGGACCTGCTCACCACAGACGAGCCTGAGCGGGCCCTTGAGCTGGCCCGCCAGTGCGATGGCCTCAACCGTCAGCGGAGGGAGCTCTGCGCCGCGATCGAAGCGGAGGCCCTGGCGCTGTTGGAAGCCGACGGCAACCGGCGTTCGGCCTTCCTGCTGCTGGCCCAGAACCATTGGCACCACGGGGTGATCGGCATCGTGGCGGCCCGGCTCGTTGAACGGTTCGACCGCCCGGTGGCCTTGCTGGCCGGGGAAGGCGGCGGCACGATGCGGGCCTCCGTGCGGGCCCCCAGGGGCTTTGCCGTCGACCAGGCCCTGGCCAGTTGCGCAGACCTACTCGAACGTCACGGTGGCCACCCGGCGGCGGGGGGTTTCACGGTGAGGGCGGAGCGAGTGAGCGCCCTGCATCAGCGGCTCGAGGAGCTGGCTAGCGGCTGGCTGGAGCAGTCGGGTCCCCTGCTGCCGGTGGAGCCGGAAGCCCTCCTGCCCTTGGAGCGCATCGACCACGACTTCTGGGCCGACCTGCAAAGGCTCGAACCGTTTGGCATCGGCCACCCAGCTCCCGTGTTTTGGAGCAGTGGCTGCCGGGTGGTGCAGCAGCGCCTGCTCCGTGGCGGCCACCTGCAATTGGAGCTCGAACAACAGGGGGTGCGCTTGCGGGCCATGGCCTGGCGCTGGCAAGACGAGGGGCCCTTGCCTCCCCAGGTGGATGTGGCCTACCGGCTGAAGCGTGACACCTGGCAGGGGCAGACCCGCTTCCAGCTGGAGCTGGTGGCCCTGCGTCCTGGCGGTGCGGAGGTGGTGGTGTTGCTCCGCCGTGAACGCCTGTACCACTGCCGCCGCCACGCCGAGGGCGTGCTGATCCGCAATGCCGCCGGCGAAGAGATCTGCGGCCGGCTCGATGAGGACCAACCCCATCCCTACCTGCAGGCGCTGGTCCATGAGGCCGCCATGGCCCTGGGGATGTGCTCCTGATGGAAGCAGTCGAGCGGATCCAGCAGCGCCGCAGCGCCCCCGGCATCAAGATCTTCAAGATCACAGCCCTGGGCCTGGCGGTGGGCCTGGCCTGCTGGCCTCTCAATGCCATTGACCGGATCCAGGACCACCTGATCCATCGACTGCCGGGCTTCAGCGGAGGGCCGTGGAGTCCAATGGCCACGATGCTCGCCCTGGCACCATTGCTGATGCTGCCGATCATCCTGGTGCTCCAGGCCTCGGTGCTGCGCTCCTGCGCCGGATCCGGTCTTCCCCAGCTGATTGAAGCCCTCGAACAACCCAGCAGTCGCCCACGGCTATTGGCGGCCGCCCCCAGCCTCGGCAGGATCGGCCTCTGGAGCGTGGCCAGCCTCGCCCTGATGCCGATCGGTCGTGAAGGGCCTGCGGCCCAGCTGGGGGCTGCGGTGGCCCATGCCCTAGGACGCGGAAAAGTGGGGCCCGATCTGCTGGCGGCATCGGCCGGTGCCGCCTTGGCCGGAGCCTTCAACACACCACTGATGGGGGTGGTGTTTGTGGCGGAGGAACTCACCCGCAGTTTTCAGGCAGCCCTGATCTGGCCAGCCCTGCTGATGGCCGGCGCAGCGGCCCTGGTGAGCAGCTTGGGGGGCCAGCCCCTCTTTGCCCTTGGCATCCATGCCCAACCGGTGGCGGAATGGCAGCAGGTGGCCTGGGCCGTGCCCATCGGGCTGGGAGCCGGCGTCCTGGGCGGCCTTCTGGCCCGACTTCTGCTCCTGGCCGGCGGCTGGTTGCTGCCCCTGGCGCGCACGAGGCCGCTGGCAACGGGGTTGGCGCTGGGTGCCGCCCTGAGCCTGCTCACCATCGTCAGTGGTGGCCGCAGCTGCGGCGATGGGGAAACCTTGCTGCACCAGCTGCTCGATAGCACCGCTGCAGGGCAGTCCGGGGCCTCAGGGCTGGCGGGGTTGGGATGGCCAAGCCTGCTGGTGGAGCGTCTTGTGGGCCCCGTGCTGGGCTTGGCCAGCGGTGTGGCCGGGGGCCTGATTGACCCTGCCCTAGCCCTCGGGGGAAGCTTCGGAGCCGGGGTGATGCACCACACGGGTGGAGCCCCTTACCTCGGAATCTGTCTGGGAATGGCCTCGGCCCTGGCAGGCTGCACCCAGCTGCCGGTGATGAGCCTGGCCTTCGCGATCCGCATGGCAGGGGCCCAGAGCCTGTTGCCCGGTCTACTGATCGCCTCGGTGGTTGGGGCGATGGTGGGCCGCTTGATCCAGCCAGAGCCGATTTACCGGGCCCTGGCTAGCCGTGCAGGCGATCCAACTCCTGTAGCGATCCCAGCCAAAAACATCGACTAGGGCTGAACGTCGATCGAGGCGAAGCTGCTCAGAGAGCGCCGCGACGGTAGAAGAGGATAAAGATCACGGCCGGGCCGGCCAAGGCGATCAGAGCCAGAGCTGCGAAGTTGGAGATCAGGTGGAAGTCGATGCCCATGGCGGATCGCAAAACAGCGCTGCCCTTGAAGCTTAGATCGCTGGGCCTGGCCCCGAACCCCCTACGGATGCCACTGTGACGGCTTGTCACGGGAGGCAGCTCATGGAGAATGCGCTCAAGGAAGGCGGGGCCGGGGGGACGAAACGGACCCGGGCCGAGAGCTGGCAATGCATTGCTGGCTGTGGCTCTTGCTGCCGCCTCGATCCCAGCCTGCGGTGTGAGGCCCTGGAGGCCCTCTCCGAGCCCCAGCGGGCCACCTATCTGGCCATGGTGGGGCCCGATGGTTGGTGCGTCCACTTCGACACGGGTGGCCGTCGCTGCCGCATCTACGACAGTCGTCCCGACTTTTGCCGGGTGAGCTCCCTGATCGAGCTGTTCGGCCAACGGGGCCAGGATGGCGAGGCCTTAGCCATTGCCTGTTGTAAAGAGCAGATCCGCAGCGAGGAAGGTGGCCGTGGCAGGGTGATGCGACGCTTCCTGCGGGCGATTCGGAGGCCACGATGACCAGCCCTAACGATCCCGCCACCCCGGCAGAAGCCGCCGTCGATCCAGCCCCGGAGGCCGCAGTGGAAGCGGGACCGAACTCCACGATTCCGGCCTCCTGGTTGGGGGTGTTTCTCACCACTGCCACCACCGTCTTCCTGGCCGAACTGGGCGATAAGACCCAGCTGGCCGCCCTGCTGCTGTCGGCCGAATCGGGTCGTCCGGTGGTGGTGTTCGTGGGGTCCTCCCTCGCCCTGATCTGCTCCAGCCTGGTGGGGGTGCTGCTCGGCCGTTGGCTCTCCACCGTGATGGCCCCGGAACAACTCGAAAGGGCCGCTGGCCTGCTGATGGTGGCCCTAGGACTCTGGCTGGGACGGCAGGCCGTGCTCCATCTGGCGCCGCTCCAGGCCACGGTGATGCCCCTCCTTGGCGGCTAGGGGCCTGACAGCGACGCCCTGATCCCCCTCCACTCCAGCCCACCGCTCCAAGCCACAGCCAGCCCAACCATCAACCCTTCCCATCACCTTTGAGCCCCATGCTTGCCCTGCTGGCATCGACCTTCATCACGGTCTTTCTGGCCGAGCTGGGCGACAAGACCCAGCTCGCCATCGTGAGCATCAGCGGCACCACCAGCCGGCCAGGCGCGGTGTTTGCTGGCAGTGCGGCGGCGCTGGTGCTGGCCAGCCTGCTGGGGGCAGCGGCGGGCGGCTCTCTCTCCAGCCTGATCCCGCCCGACGCCCTCCAGCTGGCGGCATCGGTTGGCTTTCTGATCCTGGGCACCCGCTTGATCTTGCGCTCCGGCGCCCCGGCGACCACCAGTGATAGCAGTGGAGAGGCTGGCCAGAACACCACCACTCCCTAAAGTCAATCAACGACGGGCGATGGCTGGCGCCACCCAGGGCGCCGTCGCCGCTTCTCCCAGCCCGGCCCCGAAGGCCGGTCTCAGCGGTGGACCCTCGCCGACCGCAGCGCCACCACCTATCCACC
>JBAXOO010000154.1:0-4817 GCA_037133235.1 Cyanobium sp. ELA507 | reverse complement strand
GCTCGGCTCGGCGGATTGCCAGATCCCGCTCCTGACGCTCCTGCACCGGCTTGGGATCGGCGGTGATCACCGGCTCCCGCAGGGGAGAGCGCTGGGGCGTTCGCTCCGGATTGCGGTGCTGCAATTGGGGGGCCCAGATCAGCCGGGCCAGGGGCTCAACCCCCTGTTCCATCAGGCGGTTAAAGCCGGCCAAAACCCGATCGGCCAGGCCTCCGGCCACACCACTGGCCAGGCTGGCCCCACATTGAATCAGGTTGCCGCAGGAGCTCTGGGGTAAATGGGGGGTAAGACTCGCCAGCAGGTTGCCCGAGAGGGGCAGCGACCGACGGCTGAGTCGCAGCATGTAGGGCACGTGCACGAAGCTGGTGGCGCCACCGCTGATCCAGTTGGCGTCCTCACTGGTGAAACCCTTGACCCCAGGGATGATAAACCGGCTCTTGGAGGCATGGTCGGGCATGTAGGCAGCCACGAAGCCCCTCTCCCTGGCCATCGCCTTGGTCTGTTCCAGGGTGAGGCCATCACGACTCATCAAGATGGCTAGCCGACCATCGTTGCGGAGGCCGTAGATCACCCGGATGCGGGGCAGGTAATAACGAATTTGCTGCCCCATGCTGATGCTGTAGGCCCCTTTGTATTCCGCGGGGGGCTGTTCCAGGTCGTTGTAGATGCTGTGCAGGCCGCCGATGAAGGTGTCGTAGCGGTCGGCCCGTTCGGGGGTGAGTTCGCCATAGCCGAAATCCACTTGTCCGTCGTAGCGGATGCCAAGAAAGCCCCGCTGGCGCGACGCGCTGCGGTTGGGGCCGCGCCAAACCCGTCCACCCAGCTTCAGATCCCCAAGCGGCACGGTGGAGGCCGTGCCTTCCTGGCCGTAGCTCTCGTACATCGGGCCTGAGACGAAGGCTAGGGCGTTGCTATCGGCGAAGGCCTCCTCCTCCTTGTCCCAGCCCTCGAGCAGGTCGAACTGGACCTGGCGGGGGTCGAAATCGAGGCTAAAGGCCTCGGCATCGGGGGCGTAGCGGAAGGGTCCTGCGGCTTCGCCGCTCGCTTTGTTGCCGCCCATTCCGCTGGAGCTGGACAGGGGCGTCGGAGTGCCACTGCGGGGGAGGGGCGGAGCAATCGCCACGAGGCTGGCCACGGCAGCCAGGGGCAGCACCACGGCCCACCAGCGCTTGTGCTCCCGTTTTCGCCGTCTCGGCCTCGGCCCCCTGCCGTTGGCGCGATTGGGGCGCTCAGTCCCCGCCACCGCAGCGGATTCGCGCCGTTGGCGTCGTGGTGGCTTGGGTGGGCGTACGGTGACCAAAAGTGGGATCGGGCATCGGCTGGGAAGTTGCTGAGGGAACCACGGTCCCCTTGGCAACCAGCCAGAGATCCTTACCCTGGGAGCAGGGCACGCCTCCCGTCAAGCAAGGGAAAGCCGGCAGGGCCAGTTGGTGGGCTGCCTCGCTCAGGCCATCCCCATGGCCTTGCGGTAGGCGGGTCGGGCGCCGGTGGCGGCGATGGCCGCTCCAACGGCGGGGTAAGGAGCCAGATCCACCTGGGGGCAGAACAGTGGGATGTAGGCCAGGTACGACTGCACAACGCAGTCGGCGGCTCCCCAGCCTGGGTCGCCCCAGGTGCCGGCTAGAAGGTGCGGCCCCGATGCCAGCAGCCCATCCACCGTGGCGAGCTGGCGGGCGAGTTCCTCGGGTTTGCTCTCAACCTGGAACATCGCCGGCCCCAGGCTGGCATTGGCGAAAAGCAACCACTGGGCCGTTAGGGCCCGGCGGGCGATAGCGCCTTCCCTTCCTCCTGGTCCGTCGGGGTGAAATTCCTCGCCGTAGCTCTCGGCCAGGTGGAACAGGATCGCGCCGCTCTCAAACAGCTTGAGGCCAGCCCCATCGGGGCCCTCTAGGGCGTCGTCCACCAGGGCCGGGACCTTGCCGAAAGGATTAATGGTGGTGAAGGGCTCGTGACGGTGTTCACCGCTCGTGAGGTCCAGTTGCACGAAGGCGTAGGGGATCTCCTTTTCCTCCAGGTACCAACGCACCATCGAGGCCCGGCTGCGGGCGGCTCCGTAGAGGGTGAGGGTCATGGCGGGCGGCTGCGATGGCCTGCCCATCATTGCCAGGAATCCGTGAGGAAGGGGGATGGCTTCGGCGGCATGGCCCGTTGCGCCGGCCTGGCGGGACTGGGCGCCAGCGCGATCCCTTTGTCCATGCCCTTGAATCGAAGCTAAAAGCTGGCGAGCCCATGCGAATTGCCATTTCAGGCTCCCATTCCCTAGGCAAGTCAACCGTGGTCAAGGGTTGGCTTGAGACCCATCCCGAGTTTCGGCATGAAGATGAGCCTTATCGGGTACTTGGCCTGCATGGACCCTACGAAATTAAGTTCCGCGAATCCTCGACCCGGCTGCATAATGGTATTCAAATGTATGACAATATTGGTCGGCTGTTTCGCTATCCAAATAGAAGTGATGATGCTATCTTCGACCGCGCACCAGCCGATTACCTTGCCTATTCGCAATTCACCGCCAACCAAGGCAACACGGATATTGATTCGGCTTTTGTGGCCTCCATGGTGCCTGCCGTGAGGGAATCACTCGGCCATCTCGATATTTTGGCCTTTGTGCCGAAATCCGAGGCCTGGCCCGTGGAGATGGAGGCGGATGGCATCCGGCCTGTCGACCATGCCTACCGCGATGAGGTGGATGCCGTTTTTAAGCAGATTGACCGCGAGGGTCGCTTTGCGGTGATGCCTGCTGTGAATCCTCCGCTGATGCTGGAATTGGTTGGCTCCTCCAGCCAGAGGCTGGATCAGCTTCGCGAGGCCATTGCTGATGTGAGGGCAAGCTTCCCGCCGCTCGGCTGAAGGCAGGCGCGTCCTGATTCGGGCCACCAAGTCAGCAGCTGGGCAGGATCACCAGGGATGCCTGGGCCATGAACATTGACGGACCGGGATCATCTTCCGGTGCTAATTCTGCTAGCAAGCCTTTGGCGGGGGCCCACCGGGGATATCGATCCCAGGCATGGCCTCCTTCCAGACTCCATCGAGCGTGGCTGCGGCAATGGTGAGTAACTCCAACCCCATGGCCCCCGCCTTGCGTCGTCTGGCTCCCTTCCTGCTCGGCCGCGTCCGTAGGGGGATCGTGGGCAGCAGCCGCTATGCCCAGAAGCTGCGCGACCAGATTCGCTCTGCCGCCGCCGATCCCCAGGCCACAGCGGTGCTGATCAGCGGTGAGCCTGGCCTGGAAAAGGACAATGTCGCAGCCCTGATCCACTACGGCTCGCCGGCCCGCAAGCAGTTGCTGGTGCGGCTCAATGGGGCCGTGCTCCGCTCCGATGGCGCCGAGCTGTTCGCCCCAGGCGCGGATGGCACGACCCTGATGGGGGCCGTGGGTTGCGGGGCCTTGCTGATCGATCAGGTGGACCTGGTTGATCCGGCCCTGTTGCCTCGCCTGCGGGAGCTGGCCCTGCATCGCCGCTGGCAGGGGCCCGATGGAGTGGAGCATGCCTTTAACGGCCGACTCTTCCTCACCTCCGAAACCCACCTCGATGGTTTCGAGGCAATCGGCCAGCCGATCCGGGTGCCGCCCCTGCGGGTGCGTCGCCAGGACCTCGGCGAATGGTTGCGCTATGGCGTGCGGCAGAAGGCCAAGAGCCTCGGTTGGAGTCCGCCTCCCCAGGTGAGCGCGGCCCTGGTGAAGCGCCTGCAGACCTACGACTTCCCCGGCAACATCCGGGAACTCAGCCAGCTGATCGAGCGGGCCCTGCTCCAGTGCGCCTCCAGCCGGCCGGCCGAACTGCCCGACGATGTGTTCTGGACCGAAAGCCGCCAGCAGGTCCGCGCCCGGTTCGAGATTTGGCGCTGGAAGCCGCAGCTGCGCGATTGGATGCGCTCGCCCCGGCTTTGGAACACCCTCCTCTTCGGGGTGGTGAGCTGGGTCTTCGTGCTGGTGAACCTTTGGCTCTGGCTGGGACCCCAGGACCGGGCCCACAACGGGGGCCTCAATCTGTTCTGGGCCTGGTGGTGGCCGCTGATCCTGTTCACCTATCCCCTGGTGGGGCGGCTGTGGTGTTCCTTCTGTCCGTTTATGGTGTGGGGGGAGATCAGCCAGCGCTTGGCCCGCGCCCTGGGTTGGCAGCCGGCCCGCTGGCCCCGTGGTGACACCGATGCCTGGGCCGCGCCGCTGCTGGCCACCGGCTTCGCGGCGATCCTGCTGTGGGAAGCGGTGGGCAACCTGGAGAACACCGCCTGGCTGAGCAGCTGCCTGCTGCTGTTGATCACCGCCGGGGCCGTGGTGGCGTCGCTGCGCTTTGAAAAGCGGTTTTGGTGCCGCTACCTCTGTCCGGTGGGGGGCATGAATGGCCTGTTCGCCAAGCTGGCGATTAGTGAATTGCGCGCCCAGATCGGCACCTGCAGCGGCAGCTGCAGCAGCTTTGCCTGCTTCAAGGGTGGGCCGGCTGAGGGAGAGGGCTATGCCACCGCTGGCTGTCCGGTGGGCACCCATCCAGCCCACCTGGCCGACAACCGCAATTGCGTGCTTTGCCTCACTTGCGCCCAGGCCTGCCCCCACCGCTCGGTCTCCCTGCGGCTGCGGCCCCCCGCCGCCGATCTGCAGCGGGCCATGGATCCCCCGGCCGGGGAGGCGGGGCTGATCCTGGTGCTGGCGGGGGGGCTATGCCTGCACCACTGGCAACGCCTGCTGGGTTGGCTGCCCGCAGCGGTGGCGGCGCTGGCGGCAGGTGATGGCCCCCCTGGGGCGCCCCTGGATGGCGGCTTTGGGCTCCAGGCTCAGAACGCCTTCTCCCTGGGCGAAGTCGAGATCGGCGCAGTGCTCA
>JBAXOO010000153.1:0-4826 GCA_037133235.1 Cyanobium sp. ELA507 | reverse complement strand
GTAGCCATACCCATGCATGCCCCCACCGCCCCAGCCCTGGGACAGGCACCCCGACAGCGTCACCGTTAAGGCGCCTAAAGCAGTGACAGCGAAAAGGGCTGGTCGCGTGAAATGGGTTGGGCGTTGATCAGTGTTGGCCATGCGTTGATCACCGCGCTCAAGATGTCCATCTCCACCATGGGCATGGCTGAACGGATCGAGGCGATTCCCCCATCACCTTCCCGCTGTGGTGCTCGATCCAGGAGGCTGACCTTCCAGCTAACCAATCCCTCCATAGGGAGAAGCTCCCCCACCGTGACCTCCGGTTACTCTCTCTGGTGGTCCTAGCGGGTCGGCCGGAAGTGAGTGAACCCATCCGTTTCAGCGATGGGGCCGGCTACGACCGCTTCATGGGGGTCTGGAGCCGCCTCGCCGGCCAAGACTTTCTCGATTGGATCGGCCCAAGCCAAGGCCAGCGCTGGCTGGATGTGGGCTGTGGCAATGGTGCCTTCACCCAACTGATCGCCCAGCAATGCGAACCGCTCACGCTGGTCGGCATCGACCCTTCCGAGGCGCAACTCGCCTATGCCCGCCAGCAGCCCCTCCTGCAGAGCGTGGACTTTGTGAACGCCGACGCCATGGCCCTGCCATTCCCGGACGACGCGTTCGATCTGGCGGTGATGCCCTTGGTGATCTTCTTCATACCGGAACCGGCGCAAGGGGTGGCCGAAATGGTGCGGGTTGTCGCCCCGGGTGGAACCGTGGCCGCCTATGCCTGGGATCTGGAGGGTGGAGGCTTCCCTTATCAGAGCGTGAATGAAACCCTGGGCGCTGCCGGCAGGGCTGTCCCGATGCCACCCAGTGCCGGGGCCTCCCGCCTTGGTGGGTTGCGGGATCTCTGGACCAGCGCCGGCCTGGGGGACATCCATACCCGAGTGATCACGGTGGAACGCACTTACACCGACTTCGATGACCTCTGGAACACCGTTCTCGGGGGGCCGAGCGCCGGTCAGGCCCTCGCGGCCATGGGTGAGGAGGAGTTGTCCCATTTCCGTGAGGTGCTGCGAGAGCGCCTGCAGCCTGCTGGTAGCGGCTCGATCAGCCTGAGAGGGCGAGCCCATGCCATTCGGGGCACGGTGCCAGGGCGGTGATGCCGCGGATGTGGCAGGCCAGGCCGCTCAGGTTGTCGTCTGTGAGGTTGGGGATCGCCATGGTGGCCACCGACGGCCAGCGGCCCCTTGCGGTGTGCCACCTCGAAGGCTGCCCGATGAGCTCGGCCTGATCACCCATCTCCGATCAGGGCACAGGCCTTTGGATTGACACCACGCCAGGGGATGCTGCCCAATTGCCAGAGGTACGGGCCCACTGCAGCCAAGTCGATGTGGAGCTTTCGGGGGCAGTACACAACTCCGGAGGACGCCAGCATCGGTCAAAAACAGGCTGACCCACTAGGATGATTCAATCCACACCCTCCAGCGGCCACTTCTGAGCCCTGAAATCTCCACTCCAGACTTGTTACGAGTCTGGGTAACTGATGGGTCCTGGCTTATTTGGCATTTCTCAAACAGGTCAACGACCTGACCATTTCATCCACACCGCATCAAGCTGCGGTGCGGACGGCTGCAGTCGTCTACTGCGAGGGAAACTTCGCCGGTCTCGATGGCAAAACAGCCCATGGCCTTGTGCGCTTCTGTGAAGCCTTCAAGATTAGGGCAATTATTGATAGCCAATCGGCTGGAATTGATGCAGGCCTGCTTTTGGACGGCATCAGCAACGGCATTCCCATCGTGGCCGATCTAAGCCAAGCCCTGGCCTTGCCAGGTCGCCGCGCTACCACCTTCATCTATGGCATGGCGCCTGCCGATGGCCTTTATGGCAAAGACGATCGCCGCGTTCTGATGCTGGCCATGGAAGCTGGCCTGAATCTGGTCAGCGGCATGCGTGAATTCCTCAACGACGACAGCGAATTCGCCCTGGCGGCCGTACGGCATGGCGTGTCAATCCGGGATGTGCGTCGTCCTCCCGCTTTGAAGGATCTTCGCCTGTTCAGTGGCTCGATCGCCAAGGCACGCTGCATCCGCATCGCCGTGCTTGGTACCGATGGCGCCATCGGTAAGCGCACCACGGCAACGCTTCTGGTTCAGGCCCTCAATGCCAGCGGCATTCACGCCGTTTTGGTGAGCACGGGGCAAACCGGGCTGATTCAAGGGGGGCGCTATGGCATTCCCCTGGATGCCATTCCGTCGCAGTTTTGCTCTGGGGAGGTGGAGGCCGCTGTGGTCGAGGCCTATTGCACGGAAAAACCCGCGGTGATCGTGATTGAGGGCCAAGGGGCCCTCAGCCATCCCGCCTACCTCTCCTCCAGCTTCATCCTGCGGGGCAGCCAGCCCCAGGCGGTGGTGTTGCAGCACGCGCCGGCGCGCCGGCAGCTCAGCGACTTTCCGTTTATGCCGATGCCCACTCCAGCCAGCGAAATTCGCCTGATCGAATCCTTCGCACCAACTCGGGTGATCGGCCTAACCCTGAACCACGAGGGCATGAATGACGCCGAGGTGAGTGCTGCCATCGCCCTTTATTCTGCCGATCTCGGCATTCCTGTCACCGATGCGGTGAGCCGTGCTCCCTCTGCCCTCGTGGCCATGGTGCTGCGGGCTTTCCCCGAGTTGTGCGTATCTATTGACAGCCAGCTTTGAGCGCACCGCGGCTGGAGATTCATCTCGAACATCTGCAGCACAACGCCACCACCATGGTCAATCGGCTGGCCCGCCAGGGAATCAAGGTGACCGGGGTTAGCAAAGCAACCCTCGGACTGCCGGAAATTGTGCGCAGTTGGGTGGCGGCAGGGGTGCATTCGATCGGTGAATCGCGCATCGAATCCATCGAATCGCTGAGCCATTGTGAACTCGGTGTGCCGCTGCTGCTGATTCGCTCACCGATGCTCAGCCAAGTGGATCGGGTGGTGGCCCATGCGGCGATCAGCTGCAACAGTGAGGCGGTGGTGCTGAGGGCCCTGGCGGCCGCAGCCCATTGCCAGGGGGTGCGCCACGGGGTCATGCTGATGGTGGAGCTAGGGGATCTGCGCGAGGGCATTCTCGCGGCAGACCTTGAGGCGATGGTGTTGCTGACCCTGACTCTGCCAAGCCTGTTACTGGTTGGGATCGGCACCAATTTGGGCTGTCAGAACGGCATAGCCCCAGACCAATCGAATATGAACGAACTATCGCGTTTGATCGATGCCCTGGAAGGCCGTTTTGGCATCAAGCTCGCGTGGTGCTCCGGAGGCAATTCGGCCAATCTTCCCTGGCTGGCTGCTGGCGGTAATCCGGGTCGCATCAACCACCTGCGGCTCGGCGAGGCCCTATTGCTGGGCAGGGAGCCGCTCACTCGTACGGCGATACCAGGGCTCTACACCGATGCCATCACCCTGGTGGCCGAAGTGATCGAATCCAAGCGCAAGCCGACCCTGGCATGGGGAACGCGCCACTGCACCAGTTTTGCCAAGGTGCCAGCCGCTCCCCAAAAGCAACCAGACCAGCCCATGGCCATGCGAGCGCTGCTTGCCTTGGGCGAACAGGATGCCGATCCGGCCGGCCTGAGTTCCCCTGGAATCAGCATCGAGGGCGCATCCAGCGACCACTTGGTGGTAAGCAGTGCGGAATCGGCACTGGCGGTGGGCGATGAACAGCGCTTCCAGCTCAGCTACAGCAGCCTGCTGCGGGCGATGACATCACCATTTGTGAGCCGTTGTTTCATCGAAGGCGCTGCCTAGGGTTGGGTTCGGATGCAGGCAGTCCCCATGAGGAGACCACCCGGCTGGATGATGGGCTGCTCCTGATCGGGGCCAAGCTGGCACTCAGGCGGCTGCGCATGCCTCGAATCCAGGGAACCGAGGGGCAGACACCCTGTACTTCCAGGGGAGCCTCCGGCTCCCTCAAGCAAGTCTCCTTCCTTGCAACGACAGTCATGACCCACCATCACAGCCCTTGGCGGGCAAGGACACCCGGCACGCTCATCGCCGCTCTCCTGTGGTGGTCAACCGGTCTTGGCGGCGTAGTCTTCGCCGCCGATCAGCCGATCGCCATTCTTCACGCCCACGACGAGACCTTTCAGCAGGTGGCCGGCTACGTCTGCGACCTGGCCAAACAGGGCTATAGCCATGTGCAGATCGCGCCGCCCCAGAAGTCCAGTGATGCGAGCAACGCCTGGTTCATGCGCTATCAACCGGTGGACTACCTGGTGATCGAAGGCCGGGGCAGTGCCGCCGACCTGAAGGCCCTCACCAGCAAGGCCCATGGCTGTGGCATGAAGGTGATCGCCGACGTGGTGCTTAACCACATGAGCAGCAACCCGAACTACAAAAATCTCACCTACCCCACCTTTTCAGCCCAGGACTTCCATCGACCATGCACCATTGACTACAGCGATGGCAACACCCGTTCTGAGCGCAACTGCTGGCTCAATGACGACCTTCCAGACCTGGATCAATCCAAAGCGAATGTGGCAACAATCCAGAAGCAACACCTCCAACTCCTGGTGGATCTCGGCGTGGATGGTTTTCGCTTCGATGCCGCCAAGCACATGGATCCAAGCGTCGTAGCCGATTACATTTCCTATGCCAATCGCATCACTGCAAACAAGGCGTGGAACTACCTGGAGGTTGTTAATGATCAGGACACCAATGCCTCAATGTATACGCCAATCGCTGCTGTGACCGATTTTGTCTTATGCGATGCGATGAAGAATGCCTTCAGCTTTGGCGGTTCGCTCAGCAGCCTTCGCCTGCCTCAGGCAATCAACGATTCCCGCAGTGTGACCTTCGGGGTGAACCACGACACCGATCCCCAGAT
>JBAXOO010000152.1:0-4843 GCA_037133235.1 Cyanobium sp. ELA507 | reverse complement strand
AGCCCCTGGTGGTGCTGGTGAATGAGGGTTCCGCCAGCGCCAGCGAGATCCTTTCGGGGGCTCTCCAGGACAACAAACGCGCTGTCCTTGTGGGTCAGAAGACCTTCGGCAAGGGGCTGGTGCAGTCGGTGCGGGGCCTTTCGGATGGTTCCGGCATGACCGTGACCATCGCCAAATACCTCACCCCGGCCAACCACGACATCCACCACCGCGGCATTCTTCCGGATGTGCCCGCCAAGCTCACCGAGGACGAGGCAAAGGCGCTGACGATCGAAGATCTGGGCACCCGCAAGGATCCCCAGTACCGCGTAGCGGAGGGCACCCTGGTGAAGGCCATGCAGACCTCCGCCACCCTGCAGAAGGTCTTCAATCCCGCCTCGGCCAATGTGCCGGCGGCCGTTGGTGGCCCCTGAGCAAGGGCCGCTGGCCGGCGCTGAACCGGCACCGGCCAGCTTCTGGGCCCTGAAGCCCTGGTGGTGTCAGCCCTGGACGATCGTGGCCACCGGTTTGGTGGTGGTCACGCTCAGTTGGTTTGCCCTTGGAATCTGGTGGATCAGCCTGCCGCTGGCCTTGGGCGTGCTGGCCTGGTGGGGATTGTTCCTGCTACTCGTGCCCGCCGCTTGGCGGGCTGAGCAGCAGGGAGCCCAGGGGGAATCTCAGCGGTAGGGCGCCAGGCCAAAGGCCTCGGCTTCGCTGCTGGGGTTAGAAGGGGCGCCCTGCTGGGGGGGCTGGACCGGAGTGGAGCTCGGATACCCCTCGGGGTAGCCGGGGCCATAGCCACCCGGAAGGCCACCGCCGATGCGCACGCCCGGATTGCCACTCCCCGGATAGCCGCCAGGGAAACCGCCGGGATAGCCACCTCCGGGGTATCCACCCCCTGGATAACCGCCTCCTGGATAACCGCCTCCTGGATAGCCGCCTGGCTGGCCCCCACCGAAACGTCCATAGGGGCTGGCGGGCATCAGGGTGATCCGTCCCCCCTGCCCCATCAGACCGGGCATCCCACCACCGGGGTAGCCAGGCCGCAAGCCGCCGCCGATCCCGATTCCAAGACCCGGTGCGCCACCTGGAGCACCACCGATACCGCCGAATTGGCCAAGGGCGGCCATGGCGAGGGAGAGAAGCAGGTTGTTCATGGCCTCAGGGCTTTTGAGTGAGGGTGGATGGGGGGCGACCGCCGCAATAGCGCCGGAACAGGCGAGGCACCTGCTCGGGCGGCAGACGGGCGGTGTAGCGGGCCTCCAGCTCACTGAGCTGCTCGCTGCGGGGATAGGAGCGCAGCGAACGCCATTCCTCCGGGGCATAGGTGGCCAGGGCCTGAGCCATGGCCTGATGGTTGGCTGGGTTGGTGATCGTGCCCCCCGCGCAGGCCTGCATTCGGTGGGTGGCCTCATGGGCCAGGGTGTTCCACACGGCCGTGGGATCGCGGTGCACCCGGCAGATCACGATCGTGCCGCTGTTGTCGTGATAGAGGCCCTGAAGGCCCGGTTGGTTGCAATCGCTCTGGGTCACCCGGGTGCCATTGGCCACGAGGAGGGAGCGGAGGGTGTCGATGTCGGCCCAGTTCGCCTGCTGGGGGCTGCGCAGTTCGGCGGCGACGGATGGCATTGGCGCCTGGGCCACCATCAGACCTGAAAGGAGTGCCTTGCCAAACAAAGACATCAAACCAGACCTCAAGCCCCGCTCAAGTTCGCGAAGCCTCCGATGGGGAGTGGTGGATTGGCATGCCATGGGGTCCTTGCCGCAGGTCTCCAGCCTGGGGTCAAGCGCGGAAGGAATCCAGCCTGGTGGCAGGGTGGGGACCGCTCCGATCGGTGGGGAAAACCGCCTGGCTTCAGGCCACCGGCTGCATGATCCCGCCACCAGGGCTGGAGTCGTCGTCGTCGTTGTTCTCGGTTTTGGCGGTGATCAAGGCAACAATCACCATGCCCACCAGGGTCAGAGCCGTTGGCACTAGGCCGAAACCGAACTGGAAGCCAGCGCTGCTCTCGATCAGTTCACCCATGCCACTTTGCCGTTGCTCTCACAAACTTAACAAAGGTTTGTGGACCGTCGTGGCTGGGCCGCAACTCAGGTCACCGCTTTGCCATCGGGATCGGCAGCGCCCTGGCTCAATCGAAGACATGGCCGTGCTCATAGCGTTCGGCTTGGCCGGCAGCCTGGGTGAGGGCTGCCACATTGTCGCGGGTGAAAAAGCCGTCGTAGCCGAGGCAGCGTTCGACGTATTCGGTGATCAAGAGGGAATAGGACGAAGATTTTGAGAAGATCTGCTTGAGGTTGGGTTCGTCGCTGCACTCACCCACCACGTCGGCCAGGAATGGAACGCCGAGGTCGCGCAGCACATCCACCACAAAATCCACATTCTTTTCTCCCTGTATTTCGCCATCGATCACTTCGTAGGCGATGTGATGCATGCGCCGGCCGAAATTGCGGACAAAATCCTCGGTGGGCATCGGCAGGTTGCTGAAGGAGTTGAGGTAGGAGGGGTTGTTGTTGGCGGTGAACACCCGGGCCGGTGAGCGCTTCTCGTCGCTGATCGCCGGGTGGCGCGTCACATTGGTGGAGGAGTTCATCTCGGCGATGTTATAAGCACCCCAGAAGTAGTAAGGCACCATCGTCAGATACTCCAGCAGCGCATCCTCGCGCTCCCCCGCCAGCACCCGTGTAGCAAGGTGGTCGATGCCAAGCACCCGCCCGGCGAGGCCGTGGCGCTCGTGCTTGCGGGCCGCCTCCGCCAGCAGCTCCAGCGGTTCATCGTCAAGCAAGATGCGATCGCCCGGATCAAGCGCGGCCAGGCTGTCGAGCGGTACATCGACATAGCCCACCCTGTTGTAGGTGTAATCCGAAAGGAAGGTAAAGGTGAGGTGCTCGCTGGCCAGCAGGGCATTGCTGCTTTCACCCGGATAGACGAAGCGGATGTTCTGGGGTTCCAGCACGGTTCGCACATCCCGGCTGGAGGAGGTGCTGTAGATCTCACCGACATAACGGGCGTTGGGCTTGGCCGCCGCCAGGGGATACATCAGATTCCAGCGGCTCGATTCGTCCTCGTAGGTGCGGCTGAGGGGCTCCAGCAGGATCAGGCGCGGGTAGGCGGGATCGGCCTGCAGCAGGTAGATGCGGTGGCTTTCGTTGAGCCAGCATTCGCGAAACCGGTACGGCCCCATCAGGGCCAGTTCGGCCATGTAGGCGATCGCATCGCCGTGCTCCACCTGGATCAGCACCGCCGCCATACCCCCCACCAGCTGGGCCAGCCCGGAACGGCTGCGCCGCTCATAGACCCGGGGCAGGTTGTCCTGGAAAAAGGGAGTGTTTTCTTTGTCGCCCTTGGGCTGGTACGTGGCGAGGTCGATCACGGGCGGGGTTGGTGGTGCCTGGCTGGAGCCCTCTTAGCAGGTTTTGGGGGTTGGATCTGGTCCACTCAGACCGTGAGCACGGCCGCATTGGCCTTAGCCAGCTCCTCCTGGCGCTCCGTTTCGCTCTGCCCATCGGCCCCCGGCAGCCGGGATGCCATCGCCGTGAGCCACTCCATCAGCTGCTCCAGCTGCTGGGCGGGTTGCAGGGCACCCAGACCCCGGGCCAACACCTTGGCGGTACTGCCGGCTCCGGCCTGATACACGAAACGGCCGTGCAGGTGCTGGGGCAGCCCCTGGCGCAGCAGCCGGAAGGCGGGCTCCTCCATCGGGGTCTCCAGGGCGATGTTGGGTTTGTCGGGCTTGATGCGTGAGAAGCCGCAGCGCTTGGCCAGCAACTTGAGCTCCAGGAGCTGCAGCAGGCTCTGCACCGGCGCCGGGATCGCGCCGTAGCGGTCGGTCCAGCCGGCGGCCAGCTCCACCAGGGCCTCCTTGCTGGCGCAATCGGCCGCTGCCCGGTAGGCGGCCATCTTCTCCTCGTTTTCCAGGATCCAATCCGCCGGGATGAAGGCCGTCACCGGCAGGTCGATCTGGGTGTCATCCACCGCCGGGATGTCCTGGCCCTGGATTTCGGCCAGGCACTCCTGCAGCATCTCCATGTAGAGGTCGAAGCCGATCGCCTCCATCTGGCCGCTCTGCTCCACCCCCAGCAGGTTGCCCACGCCGCGGATCTCCATGTCGCGCATGGCCAGCTGGTAGCCGGACCCCAGCTGGGCGAACTCCTGGATCGCCCGCAGCCGCTGCCGCGCAGCCTCGCTCAAGGAGGCATCGCCGGGATAGAAGAGCCAGGCGTGGGCCTGGATGCCGCTGCGGCCCACCCGGCCCCGCAACTGATACAGCTGGGCCAGGCCGAATTTGTGGGCATCCTCCACCAGGATCGTGTTGACCCGGGGGATATCGAGGCCCGATTCGATGATCGTGGTGCAGAGCATCAGATCCGCCTCGCCGGCGTTGAAGGCCACCATGGCGCTCTCCAGTTCCCCTTCGGCCATTTGGCCGTGAGCCACCAGCAGCTTCAGGCCCGGCAGCATCTGGCGCAGTTGTTCGGCCACCTCCTCGATGCCCTCCACCCGTGGCACCACGTAGAAGACCTGGCCGCCGCGGTCGAGTTCCTGGCGGATGGCGCTGCGCACCGCCTCCTCATCGCGGGAGGCCAGGTGAGTCTTGATCGGGCGGCGCAGGGGCGGCGGTGTGGTGATCAGGCTCATCTCCCGCACCCCCGAGAGGCTCATGTAGAGGGTGCGGGGGATGGGGGTGGCCGAGAGCGTGAGCACGTCCACGTCCTTGCGGAGCGCCTTGATCTTCTCCTTTTGATTCACGCCGAAGCGCTGCTCCTCATCCACCACCAGCAGCCCCAGCTGTTTGAAGCCGGTGCCCTTGCCCAGCAGCTGGTGGGTGCCCACCACCACATCCACACCGCCGGCGGCCAGCCC
>JBAXOO010000151.1:0-4857 GCA_037133235.1 Cyanobium sp. ELA507 | reverse complement strand
GCCATCAACGCGATGGTGTTGGCGTTCTGGGGGTTGGCGGCGGCGAGGTTGTTGATGGCAGCCAATTCAAGCGGCTGGTACTGGGTCACTAGGGTGCGGGCATAGCACCCGCAGTAGCGGGCCGCGTTGGGCAGGTCGCGGGGGGGATTCTGCATGCACCCTTTGTTGACACCGGCTTCGAAGTTGGCCACGAACTGACGGACCTGGGCCGCGGTGGGCTGTTTCTGGGCGGTCTTGGCGGGCGCTGCCTTGGGTTGCTGGGCCAACACAGGGGTGGTGCCGAGGGCCAGGAGCAAGGCCAGCGATAGGCGGCGCATCTGTTTGGCAGTTGGAAAGCAAGTCCAGAGCGTATCACTTGATTCCCTCGAGGTTGAGGCTCATCAGCCGGCCATTCTGCTTATCGAGATGGGGCAGGTAGGCCTGGGAATAGTCGTCGACGTGGGCGTGTTCGGTGCTGCGCCAGGACCAGCGGCGGAAGGAGGAAAAGCCCACATCCAGCAGGGCTTGGCCGAGCAGGGCTTCATCGAAGATCATCTTGTGATAATCGGTGGCGTCGCGCTGGCCACCGCTGACCAGACCCACCAGGCCGGTGAGCCCATCGACGAGGCCTTGCTCGTAATAGAGGGCCGCCACCGCGGCGAAATCAGGCACCGCCAGCCGCAGCACGCCCCCGGGTCGCAGCAGCCGGTGCCACTCCCGCAAGACCTCGGGGTACTCCTGGCGGCCAAAATGCTCGAGCACGTGGCTGGCATAGATCAAATCCACCGTGCCATCGCCGTACATCGGCAAGTGGCTCACATCGGCGCAATGGCTGAGATGGCGATGGTGGGTGCTGTCGATGTGGTCGAAGCCGGGGATGTACTTCGAACCACAGCCCAGGTGCAGTTTCAAGGCTGATCGCGGGGAAGGGGGATTCATGGCCAGGGATCAGGCGGGCTTGGTTTCGCGGTAGGCCTGGCGCAACCCCTCCACCACGGCGGTGGCCAGGCCGGCCTGGTCGCAGAGTTCGGAGGCGAGAAACTGCTCGCGCCGCTGTGCTCGCCCCGCCCGCAGGGCCGGCAGCTTGGCGGCCAGGGCCTTCACACAGGCCACGTAAGCCTCGGGGGAATCGCCAATCCAGTCGGGCTGGCCCAGGCCATTGACGATCGAAGCGGAGAGACGCCCCCCGATCCAGGGCGTGCTGTAGGCCACCAGGGGCACACCCATCAGCAGGGCGTCGTAAGCGGTGGTGCCGCTGGTGAGGGGAAGGGTGTCGAGGGCGATGTCGAGGTCGTTATAGAGATCCATATGGGCTTCCCAGCTTTCGGTGCGCGGCACCACCGTGACCCGGGCAGGGTCCACGCCACGGCGCCGAAGGTACTCGATCAGGTTGCGCTGGTGATCCAATTCGCCGCTGCGCAAGGAATCCTTGATCAGCAGCGTTGCCTTGGGCAGCGCCAGCAGCACCAGGGCCCAGACCCGCAGGCATTCGCGGCTGATCTTGCTGACGTTGTTGAAGCTGCCGAGCCGCAGGGGCGTGCGGGCCTTGGTGGGACGAAGCGGCGGCAGGCCCTGCTCCGGCGGGGTGTAACACACCCAGGTGCGGGGCAGGCGCAGCAGCTTCTCGGTGAAATGAGGGGCAAAGTCCGAGGGAGTAACAATATCGTCCCCAATGAAGTAGTCGATGGTCGGCACCCCCGTAGTTCCATGCATGCCGATGTAGTGGGACTGCACCGGTGCCAGGCGATGGGCCATCAGGGTGAGGCGATTCGCCACCATGTGCTGGGTGGTTTCAAGCATCACATCCAGGTTGAGCGCGCGAATGCGCAGGCAGGCCTCCTGATCGGAGAGCTGCTCGATCGATTCGAACACCGTGGCGCGTTGTTGAAACAGCTGCCAGCGGGGTTCGCTGGAGCGGTCCTTGGTGGGAAAGATGAAAAATTCAGCCTGGTCTGCCCTGGCGCCAAGCACCAGGGAGAGCAGGAAAAAGCTCACGCAATGGGAGCCGATCTCGCCGCTGATGATGCCGATCCGCAGGGGCCGGCCATCGGGAGAGGACCACTGGTGGGCGAAGGGTTCGATCGAATTAGAGATCCTGGGGTTGAGGGCCTTCTCGGCGTAGACTTGACAATGGTCGAGAACCTTTTCGGCTGGTATATTGCGAACAAATGCAAGGAAATAAAGGAAGTTATCCCAAATATTGAGATGATCCGGTGCTGCCTGCAGGGCCAGTTTGTAATGGTGGTACGCCAGGGCCGGCTTGCCCATATGAAAATGGGCTTGGGCCATGCCGTGGTGCAGACTATTGAAGAAGGGTGAGTATTCTAGACCGGATCTGTAAACCTGAATCGCCAGGCTATGACTGCCACGATCGCTATATAAAAATCCTAAGTTGGCATAGAAAAGAGGGTTAAATGGTTCCACCTCTACGGCCATCTTGTAGAGGGTGATGGCGTCATCAAACTGACCCAGATCCTGAAGGATGCAGGCCTTCAGATTGAGCAGGCCGCCGACGTTGCCCTCACTGGTCAGGCAAGCATTGGACCAATCGAAGGCTTCGGCATGGCGGTTCAGCTTGCGCAGCACTTCCCCTTTGTTGATCAGATCGTGAACCTGGGGCTTAGGGCTGGCGGCGATGGCCGCCTCGAAGGCCGCCAGGGTGGCTGGCAGATTGGTGCCCTCCGCCAGCAACATCCGCCCGCGCACGCTCTCGAGGGCCGCCCGATCAACGCCTTCGAAACGGGTTCGCACCGAATCGAGGTGGGCCGAAGCGGCGGCAGGGCCCTCAAGCACCTGGAGCAACTGGGCCTTCAGATCGTGCAGGGCCATGCCATCGGCATTGAGCGCCAGGGCCCGATCCACCAGGGCCAGGGCATCGGCATCGCGCCCCTGCTGGCGGTAGATCGGCAGCAGGCTGGTGAGGGCCGGGGTGAGGGCAGGACTGCCCTGCAAGGCCCGCTCCAGATCGGGGACAGCCTGCTCCGGCTGGCCGCGCAGCACGGCCAAGTAACCGCGGTTGCTGAGGGCTTCGCTGTAGTCGGGCCACTCGGCCAGGGCCAGGGCCAGCAGCCGCTCAGCCTCATCATGGCGGCCCTGGTTCAGGTAAATCCCCGCCAGGTTGGTGCGCACCACCGGTAGGGAGCCAAGCTGCTCGAGGTAGCGCTCGTAACCCTGCTGGGCTTCCGCCAGTTGTCCGCCCAGATGGGCCGCGAGAGCCTGATCAAACAAGCCCACTGGAGCGGAAATCGGGGAGGAGCCGGCACCGGCAGGCTGAACTGGCGACAGGGGCTTCGCCGGGGACGCGAAACCTGATACAGGGGCAGGAGGCATCCTCCGAACCTTCGTCCTGCCCATCAAGCCGCCCATCCCCACTTGAAGCTGATTGTATGGGGGCTATCCCCACTTCACCCGTCGATGGATCCGTGGGCGGAGCCGCATTAGCTTTGGGACTGGATTGGGGCTTATTGGCTGCGCCATGGTTCAACCCGATGGGCAGACAAACCAGCCCTTCGCCAGTCCAGTTGCACCTGACAACTGGGCATTTGGGCTGCTTCAGACATTTCCCGGAGGCGAGGCATCCATCCTTCCCGCGGCCTTGTCGCTGCCCTGGAGAAGTGACCCCGGCTTGCCTGGCGGTCTGGTCCAGGACCCTTCCATTGCGGCGTTAGGCAGCAAATCCCCCGATGGCGCCACGGTTTACGGGGCCGGGGCCAGCGATCCGATCACCGGCACGGTCAGCCTTGAGGGCCCCACCGTGGTGGGCGGCAGCCTGCGGGCCGTGCTTGGCCCTACCTCCGCCCCACCCACGGCCATCCATTACCAGTGGCAACGGTCGGCGTCCGTTGGCGACGCCTTCACCGACATCAGCGGTGCCACCGGCCTGACCTACAGCCCCACGGCCCAGGATCTAGGCCTCTCCTTGAGAATCCAGGCCAGCCTGGCCAATGGGGCGGGCCTGGAAAACCCCGTGCTCTCCCTGGGTTCCCCCGTGGTGCAGCGGCTGATCGAGGCGCAGGGCAACACATGGCTCAGCCAGAACCCAACCAGCGAGCGGCTGAGTGTGTGGCAGGGAGGGAGCGATGCTTCGGTGGCATTGGAGCTCAACTACAGCCTTCCTAGCGGCGTGACTGCGACGGTGGGAGACAAGGGAGACCGGATTTTCGCCGGGGTCTGTTCCCTCATTGATGGCGCTGGCGGCAGCGACGAATTGTTCAACACCGACAGCCAAGGAGAGAACCTATTGGTGGGAGGGCTCGGTGCCGACCGGTTGTACCTGCGGCCGGTGCACGATCAGGTGATTGGCGGTGAACTGATCAGCAATCCTTCCGCCTTCGCCTCCCCCTTCACCGCCCGGGCGGATCGTCAGGGCGACAGCTTCCTGATCGACAGCTCTGATGCCGGCAGCACCGGAGAGGGTCCGCTGCGGATCCTCGACTTGGAAACAGGTCTTGATCAGCTCCTGCTCGATGTTTTGGATCCGCTAGGCGATTGGGCCGCGATTCGCGCCCAGCTGCAGGCGTTGAACATCAGCATCAATGCCGCACCTGAGTTGGCGAAGACACCCTCTGCGATCACGCTCAAACGGGGGCTTGAGGTGGTGGTGGATCTGGCTGGAATCGGCCTTGATGCCGATGGCGATTCCCTGCAGATCATCAAACTCAGTGGGCCTGACTGGATCACCGCTAGCGGCACCAGCCTGCGGGCCACAGCTCCCACCGATCTCAGCGATGCCCAGCTTGCCGCCATTGGGCTCTTGCTCGGTCTCTACGACGGCATTGCTGTCACTCCCTTCCTGCAGCCGCTGGTTGCCGATGACTACACGCCAGGAAGCAGCACGATCGGCGCTGTCAATCTCGGCAGCAGCAAGCTCGGCTACGC
>JBAXOO010000150.1:0-4860 GCA_037133235.1 Cyanobium sp. ELA507 | reverse complement strand
TGCGCAGTGAACCGGTGGGCAGCGATCCGGTGGCCAGCCCCGGGGTGTTGCCCACCGTGGTGGAGCAATCCGGCCGGGGCGACCGCGCCTTCGACATCTATTCCCGACTGCTGCGGGAGCGCATTATCTTCCTCGGCACCGGCATCGACGACCAGGTGGCCGATTCGATGGTGGCCCAACTCCTCTTCCTCGAAGCCGAGGATCCGGAGAAGGACATTCAGATCTATGTGAACTCCCCCGGCGGCTCGGTCACCGCCGGCCTGGCCATCTACGACACGATGCAGCAGGTGGCACCTGATGTGGTGACCATCTGCTACGGCCTGGCCGCCAGCATGGGGGCCTTCTTACTGTCGGGGGGCACCAAGGGCAAGCGCTTAGCCCTGCCCAACGCCCGGATCATGATCCACCAACCCCTCGGCGGCGCCCAGGGCCAGGCGGTGGACATCGAAATCCAGGCCCGCGAGATCCTCTACCTCAAGGACACCCTCAACGGACTCCTGGCCGAACACACGGGCCAACCCCTCGAAAAGATCGCCGAAGACACTGACCGGGACTACTTCCTTTCTCCAGCGGAAGCGGTTGAATACGGCCTGATCGACCGCGTCGTCGACGAGACCCCGGCCTGAACCCCTAACCGGCCCCAGCCCCGTCGCCGCCTGCCGTCAACGCTCCCGTCGCCTGATGCCGAAGTTCGACGCCCACCTGAAGTGCTCCTTCTGCGGCAAGTCGCAGGACCAGGTGCGCAAGTTGATCGCCGGGCCGGGCGTTTACGTCTGCGATGAGTGCATCGACCTCTGCAACGAGATCCTCGATGAGGAGCTGGTTGAGGGCCATGGCCATCCGGGTGGGCGGCCGGCCCCGGAAACCAGCCGCAAGAGCGCCAGCAAGAAGCCCGGCAAACCGGCCCCCACCCTGGCCCAGGTGCCCAAGCCTCAGGAGATCCGCGGCTTCCTCGACCAGCAGGTGGTCGGCCAAGAGGACGCCAAGAAGGTGCTGGCGGTGGCCGTGTACAACCACTACAAGCGGTTGGCCTGGCAGGGCGATGGCAGGGGCGAAACCGACCGCAGCGCCACCCGCCTGCACAAATCCAACATCTTGTTGATCGGCCCCACCGGCTGCGGCAAAACCCTGCTGGCCCAGTCGCTGGCGGAGATGCTCGATGTGCCCTTCGCCATGGCCGACGCCACCACCCTCACCGAGGCGGGCTACGTCGGCGAAGACGTGGAGAACATCCTGCTGCGGCTGCTGCAGAAATCAGACATGGATGTCGATCAGGCCCAAAGGGGGATCATCTACATCGATGAGATCGACAAAATCGCCCGCAAGAGCGAAAACCCCTCGATCACCCGCGATGTGTCCGGCGAAGGGGTGCAGCAGGCGCTGCTGAAGCTGCTGGAGGGCACCGTGGCCAACGTGCCGCCCCAGGGGGGCCGCAAGCATCCCTACCAGGACTGCATCCAGATCGACACCAGCCAGATCCTGTTCATCTGCGGCGGCGCCTTCGTGGGCCTGGAGCAACTGATTCAGAAGCGGATGGGCCGCAATGCGATCGGCTTCCTGCCGGAAGGCGGCCAGGCCAGGCCCCGCCATGGCAAGGAGCGCCAGGCCACCGAAGCCCTGCGCCACCTCGAACCCGACGACCTGGTGCGCTACGGCCTGATCCCGGAATTCATCGGCCGCCTGCCCGTCAACGCCGTGCTCGAACCCCTCGATGAACGGGCGCTGGAGGCGATCCTCACCGAACCGCGCGATGCCCTGGTCAAGCAGTTTCAGACCCTGCTCAGCATGGACAACGTGCGCCTGGAGTTCGAACCGGGAGCGGTGGAGGCGATCGCCAGCGAAGCCCACCGCCGCAAAACCGGCGCCCGCGCCCTGCGGGGCATCGTGGAGGAGCTGATGCTCGATCTGATGTACGACCTCCCCTCCCGCCGCGATGTGACGAGCTTCACGATCACCCGCGACCTGGTGGAGCAGCGCAGCAAGGCCAACGTGCTGGCCATGCCCTCTGGGGAGCGTGGGGAGCAGGCGAGCGCCTGAGGGCTGAGCCTGTACTGGGCTTGGGTAGTGCAATCCCCACCGGCACTGGAGGGTCACGGAGGCAAAAGTTCGGGCGAAGCTGAGAACCGACCCCACCTCCCCAGCGGCACGAAGCCTTGGCCCTCGCCGACCACCTGCAGGCCCCCCGCCAACACGGCCTGTTCAACCACCACGGCATCGACCTGGGCGACGGCACCGTGGCCCACTACCTGGAGGGGCGCGCCATCCTGCGCAGCCCGAAGGAGGAGTTCAGCCGCAATCAGCCGATCACGGTGGTGGAGTACCCGGAGGAGGAGGTCTCGGCGCCGGGGGTGACCGTCCGCCGAGCCATGGGCCGCCTGGGCGAGCAAAACTACAACCTGCTGTTCAACAACTGCGAGCACTTCGCCCACTGGTGCAAGACCGGCCGCCACCGCAGCTCCCAGGTGGAAGGCTGGCTCCACACCGGCAGCCTCGGCGCCCTGGCCTTCGGCCAGTTCGTGCCGGCGGCGCTTCTCACCGGGGTGCGGATGTTGCTGCGGCAGGGCATCACCGTGGAGCCGGAACAGCTGGAAAAAGGCCGCGACCTGGCCCTAAAAAGCCTCGAACAGCTCGATGGCCTACGGGCCAAGTTGCAAGGGAAGCTGGAGGAGGAGCTCGCCAAGGCCGAGCTGCGCTGGGGCAGCACCGACATACCCAGTGATCAGTTTGTGCAGCTCCGGCTTGCAGCGCAGAAGCTGGCGGATCAGCTCAGCCAGGTGGAGGAGCTGGAGGCGCGCCTTGAGAGGATGCTGGAGGGTAAAGCGGCCTCCAACCCAACAACACCGCTACCCCTGCTCATGCCTGAGCTGCCTGAGCTGCCTGACCTGAGCAAACCGTCTCTGCAGGGGCCGGAGCTCTGACATTCTCGTCATGGTGCCAGGCTGCAGACCAACCTCAGACAGCCGGAGCGCATCCCACAACCACTCGCCAACCGCCATGAGGACCGTCACCCAGCAGGCTCAGGCTCCCACCACCCCCCTGTTCGAGGGCGACGACAAGCTGTTCCGCCAGAAGATCGCCGCATGCCGCGTCTATGGCGAATACGGCTGCGGCAGCTCCACGATCTGGGTGGCCCACCACAGCAACGCCCGCATCCTGGCCGTGGATTCCTCACCCGCCTGGATCGCGAAGGTGCGCAAGGCCACGGCCGACCAATCCGAGCGGATCTCAATCGAGGCGATCGATCTCGGCGAGCTGGGCGACTGGGGCTATCCCACCACCTACCGCCATCGCCACCGCTTCCGCGACTACGTGCAATCCCCCTGGCAGCACGGCGCGGTGAAACCCGATCTGGTGCTGATCGATGGCCGCTTCCGGGTGGCCTGCTTCCTCCACTCCCTGCTGGCCGCAGCTCCCGGCACCCCAATCCTCTTCGACGACTACACCAACCGTCCCCACTACCACCTGGTGGAGGAATTCTGCCCGATCGAGCAGACTGAGGGGCGCCAGGCGCTATTCCGTGTGCCGGCGGAGCTCGATCGCGATGCAATCGGGCGGGAGCTGGAGGGGTTTTTGATGGTGAGAGATTGAGGGGCAGGAGGGGCAGGCGTCGAGGATGGCGGCCTGCATAGCGGATCTGGAGGCGTTTTGAGCAGGCGAAATGCAGGTAAACTGCATGCATCGGATCGTTACACACACAGGTTTTCGGATGGCAACCCTTCAGATCCGCGATCTTCCTGATCCTCTACACCAGATGCTCCAACTCAGGGCCCGCCAGCACCATCGCAGCCTTAGCCAGCAGGCGCTTAGTGATCTGCAGCAGGCTTGTAACGGCGATGGCCGCGTGCGTCGCCGGCAGGCCCTCGCCGATCTTCAGGCCCTTGCCATTGCGGCGGGCACCCCTGTCTTCGATCCAAGCCCTGAGGAGCTGATCCGTGAGGACCGTGCCCGCTGAGATGGCAGGTGGAAGCGCTGGCTGGAAAACGCACGCCGCGTCGCATCCGTGCATCTGGTATCGACCTCAGATAGCTGATCAGGTCGAGATCGATTGGGGCAGAAGTGCTTTCAAGCACGGAAAGGGGGCGATTCCTCCTAGCTCAACCCATGCTGACAGCCCCGACAAGGTCGCCCGTGACTGACTTTGAATCAGCCCTGCCAGCTGGGACCAAACGAACCAACCCCACAACGGCGGCTTCGGAGCCCTGCTCACCGGGGCGCCCAGTGATCAGTTCATGCAGCTCCGGCTCGCCGCCCGGAAACTGGCGGATCAGCTCAGCCAGGTGGAAGAGATGGAGGCGAGGTTGGAGGGGATGCTAGAGAATGGAAGAGATTGCGTCTTTGACTCGCATGTCAAAGGTCATAACAATCTAGAGACCAGAATGAATTGATGGTTGATCTCGGAGAATCGTACAAAGAACTTTTCCCAACAGTGATCACCCTACTCACATTCTCGGTCTTTAGACATTACCAGGAAAAGGGAAGACTGAATGACGAGAAACCCCCCCCCAGCGAGCGGGAAGACTGGCTTTCAATTGCCAGAGATGCTTGGCAAACAAGGGCCTAGAGGAGTTGAGGCCATTGTCAATGACAAGGTCAATGTCATAACCAACTTTATTATAACACCTTGCGAACTCGGTTACATTCGAGATGGAGCCAATGAGCCCTTGGCATTCAGACAGGACAAGGGCATCAATAAGTATTTCCTTGCCAAGTAAATACTTGTGCATGGGACGCGGATTAATTCGATATGAGTTAATCCCAGACGAGGTGCGGAACTGGGGCAGGGTCACCCCCATCCCGGGAAAGCGCTTAAGAATAACAGAAACAAGTTCGCTATTTTCAGAAACTACAAAAATGCGATCA
>JBAXOO010000149.1:0-4881 GCA_037133235.1 Cyanobium sp. ELA507 | reverse complement strand
CCCTCCGGCCGCTGGGGGTGGCGTAGTAGCGGTTCAAGGCGAAGGCAGCGATCAGCAGGCCCCCCACCAGCACCACCGAGAAGGAGGAGCGCAGCAGTTTGCTGAGGTTGAGCATCATCTGGGTAAACATCGGCAGCTCAGCTCCCAGCTGATCAAAGATGTCGGCGAAGGTGGGGATCAGGAAGATCGTCATGCCGAGGAACACCAAAATCGCGATCACAAACACCGTGATCGGATAGCCCAAGGCGCTCTTGATCTGGTTCTGCAGGCGGGCATTTTCCTCCAGCAGCCTGGATAGTCGTTTGAGGGTTTCATCGAGCACACCGCCAGCCTCACCGGCTTCCACCATGGCGATGGTGAGGTTGTCGAACACCTTTGGCCAGCGTCGCATCGAGGATCCCAGGCTGCCCCCCTGGTTCACCTCCTCGGTCATGGCGGTGAGGGCGCGGCGGAACAGCGGCGATTTTTGCTGGCGCTTCATCAGGTCGAGGCTGCGCATGATCGGCACGCCTGCATCCACCATCGCCGAGAGTTTGCTGGCGAAGAGAGCCTTTTCCTTAATCGTGATCTTGGCCTCAAACATGCTCTGCCAGCCCCCCCCGGTGCTGGGCAGCGCCTGTTGGGTTTTGGTGGGACTTTCCTTGCGCACCAGGCTGGTGGGGAGGATGCCCCGCTTGCGCAGCATCTGCCGCGCCACGGCGGGACTCTCGGCCTGGAGGGTCAGCTCCCGGTTCCGGCCGGAGCGGGTTGCATAGGTCACCTGGAAGGTGGTCATGGCGGCAACGCGTTCAGGATTGCTCCAGGAGCCGTTGGAGTTCCTCGGGCCTGGTGGTTTTCTGGAGGGCTTCTTCGGCGGTCACCCGTTTGTCGCGCACCAGGTTGGCCAGGGCCCGATCCAGGGTCTGCATGCCGTATTGGGCCCCGGTTTGGATGAGCGAATAGATCTGGGCCGTCTTGCCTTCCCGGATCAGGTTGGCGATGGCGGGGGTGTTGATCATGATCTCCTGGGCCATCACCCGGCCAAAGGCCCCGGCGGTGGGGCTGCTGCTGCGGCAAAGGGTCTGGGAGAAGACCGCCAGCAGGCTGGAGCTGAGCTGCACCCGCACCTGGGTTTGTTGGGCGGCGGGAAACACATCCACCATCCGGTCCACCGTCTGGGAGGCCGAGCTGGTGTGCAGGGTGCCAAACACGAGGTGACCGGTTTCGGCGGCACTGATGGCCAATTGGATCGTTTCGAGATCGCGCATTTCACCCACCAGGATCACGTCCGGGTCCTCCCGTAGGGCGGCCCGCAGGGCATTGGAGAAGCTGCGCGTGTCTTCGTTGACTTCGCGCTGGTGGATCAGGGAGCGGTCGTTTTGGTAGCTGAATTCGATCGGGTCTTCGATCGTGAGGATGTGTTCGCTGCGGGTGTGGTTGATGTGGTCGAGTAGGGAGGCCAGGGTGGTGGTTTTGCCGGAGCCCGTGGGTCCGGTGACCAGCACCAGACCCTTCGGCTTGCGGCACATTTCCTCCACCACCGGCGGCATGCCCAGCTTCTCAAGGGGCGGAATGCTGTTGCCGAGGGCTCGCAGGCAGGCCGCGTAACTGCCCTTCTGGCGATACACATTCACCCGGAAGCGCGCCACGCCCCGCAGGCCGTAGGAGCAGTCGAGTTCCCAGTTCTGTTCGAGGTTTTTGCGCTGCGCGTTATTGAGCAGGGAGAAGATCAGCCGGTTGCAGGTTTCCTCATCCAGGGTCAGGTCGGGTCGGATGGCCCGCAGCTGGCCGTTGAAGCGTCCGAAGGGGGGGTGGCCCGTGGCGAGGTGGAGGTCGCTGCCACCGTTTTCCACCAGTTCGACCATCAGGTCCTCAATCGTGAGCTCCATGCCCCTTACCTCCTCACCCGAAGACAGTAGGGGCATTCCAGCCACTCGTCCTGCAGGCCGGCGCCGCAGCCCTTGCAGGTGAGGGTGTTGAGGGCCCTGGCGCGGCGCTCCGATTCCAGGCCGGTGTCGGTGAGCAGCATCCGCTCCACCTCGTCCAGGCTGGTGAGCCCCTGCCGCACCAGGTCGAGGCCGTATCCGAGAAGGGTCTGCATGCCGCCCTCCAGGGCCAGCCGCCGCAGATCCTGGGTGTTGGCCCGCTTGGCCACGGCCGAGGCGAGGCTTTCGGTCATGGTGAGAATTTCGTAGACCCCCACCCTTCCGGAGTAGCCCCGGCCTTGGCAGGAGGGGCAGATTGTTTCGCTGTTGGGCGCCGCCACCGTGGGGCGGTAGAAGGTGATCCGGCTTTCATCACTGGCCACCAGGCCGAAGCGGGCCAGGTCCTCGCTGCTGGGACGGTGGGGCTGGCAGCAGTCGGGGCAGAGCCGGCGCACCAGGCGTTGGGAGACCACCCCGAGCAGGGAGGCGCTGACCAGGAAGGGTTCCACCCCCATCTCGTCGAGCCGGGCGAAGGCACTCACCGCGTCATTGCAGTGGAGGGTGGTGAGCACTAGGTGGCCCGTCAAGGCGGCTTCGATGGCGGTGCGGGCGGTTTCGAGGTCGCGGGTCTCACCCACCAGCAGCACGTCGGGATCCTGCCGCATGAAGGCCCGCAGGGCGGTGGCGAAATCGAGGCCCTTGTCGCGGTTCACCTGGGTCTGGGTGATGCCCTTGAGCGTGTATTCGATCGGATCTTCCACCGTGGAGATGTTGATCCCCGGGTCGTTGCGCTCAGCCAGCAGGGCATAGAGGGTGGTCGACTTGCCGGAACCGGTGGGTCCGGTCACCAGCACCATGCCGAAGGGTTTGCCGCCGATCTCCCGCAGGGTGGTGCGGGCTTCGGCGTCGGTGATCAGGGTGTCGAGTCCCAGTTGGGTGGCGCCACTGTCGAGCAGCCGCAGCACCACCTTCTCGCCATGGCGGCTGGGCAGGGTGCTCACCCGGAAATCCATGGTGCGGCCCCGGAAGCCGCGCCGGATGCGTCCGTCCTGCGGCATCCGCCGTTCGGCGATGTCGAGGTCGGCCATGATCTTGAGCCGGGAGGTGACTGCCGGCGTCAGGGTCTTCGGCAGGGTCTCGACGTTGCGCAGCACGCCGTCCTGGCGGAAGCGGATCAGGAGCCCGTTTTCCTGGGGCTCCACGTGGATGTCGCTAGCGCTGTTGGTGAGGGCCTCGATCAGGATCCGGTCCACCAGGCTCAGCACCGGCGAGAGGCTGTCCTGCCGACTGCTGGCCTCCAGGTCCTCGTTCGCGGCCGTGTCCTCCTGGGGGGCGGCGCTGGCGGCTCCACCGATGTCGATGCCGCCGAACATCGAGGACTCTCGTTCGGTACCGCGGGCCTGCATCCTCGGGGATCTGCGGGTGAGGGTCTGGGTTGGGGGTGGCTGGCAGCGTTGCGACGCCGGCCGGAACCGTGGTGTGGATCGGGGTCAGTTCCGAATCCATCTTCACCACAATTCAGCGTTGGTTGGTCGCCCGGACCAGGGGATCCGGCCACTTCCCGCTCCGGCGGAGCCGATGCTGGCGGAGGTGCGGGCTTCCGCAGCTTGTGGGGAGGCGGCCCGGCGCAGCAACATGATCCCAATGGATCCTCAGTTCCTGTGAGCATGAGCGGCGACACCTCCCCGGCCAGCGCCTCCGGTTTCGAATCCCAGGCCTCAGGCGCCCAACCCGTCTCCGGGTCGGCCGAAGGCCCAAACCCTGGCGACCCAACCCCCCAGGCTCCCTCGGCGGCGCCGGAGGGCAGCCCCGCCCAGGACCCGCTCACCGGGACCGGCCAGGCAGCGGCCAGTGGTGACGGCGCCAGCCAGCGCCTGGCCGACCTGGAAGCCGAGCTCGCTTCCCTGCGGGGCGAGCACCAGACCCTGCGGGAGCAATCCATGCGGATGGCCGCCGATTTCGACAACTTCCGTAAGCGCCAGAGCCGCGACCAGGACGACCTGCGCCTCCAGATCACCTGCACCACCCTCAGCGAGATCCTGCCGGTGGTTGACAACTTTGAGCGGGCCCGCCAGCAGCTCAAGCCCCAGCATGAGGAGGCCCAGTCGCTCCATGGCAGCTATCAGGGTCTTTACAAGCAGTTAGTGGATGTCTTCAAGCAGCTCGGGGTTTCGCCGATGCGGGTCGAAGGCGAGCCCTTTGACCCCAGCCTGCATGAGGCGGTGCTGCGGGAGCCCAGCCACGACCATCCCGAGGATGTGGTGATCGAGGAGTTGCAGCGCGGCTATCACCTCAATGGCCGGGTGCTTCGCCATGCCCTGGTGAAGGTGTCGATGGGGCCGGGCCCCTCCGCTGCCGCTGCTGAGGCCGGCGGCGAGGAGCAGGCCGGCTGATGGCCGACTACTACGACCTGCTGTCGGTCGGCCGGGATGCCGATGCCGACACCATCAAGCGGGCCTACCGCCGCCTGGCTCGCCAGTACCACCCGGACGTCAACAAGGACCCCGGCGCCGAGGACCGGTTCAAGGAGATTGGCCGGGCTTACGAGGTGCTCAGCGATCCCCAGACCAAGGCCCGGTACGACCAATTCGGCGAGGCGGGTCTCGGCGGTGGCGGCGGCATGCCCGACGTGGGTGACATGGGGGGCTTCGCCGACCTCTTCGAAACCTTCTTCAGCGGCTTTGGTGGCGCTGCCGCTGGGGGACCCCGCCGGCGGGGTCCCCGCCAGGGCGATGACCTTCGCCTCGACCTCACCATCGATTTCAGCGAGGCGGTGTTCGGGGTGGAGAAGGAGGTGCAGTTGCGCCACCTGGAAACCTGCGGGACCTGCAGTGGTTCCGGCGCCAAGGCCGGCAGCGGTCCCACCACCTGCGGCACCTGCTCGGGGGCCGGCCAGGTGCGACGCGCCACCCGCACCCCCTTCGGCAGCTTCACCCAGGTGGCCCCCTGCCCCACCTGCGAGGGCAGCGGCCAGACC
>JBAXOO010000148.1:0-4887 GCA_037133235.1 Cyanobium sp. ELA507 | reverse complement strand
CTGCAGCAGACCCGCTACGCCGCGTTGGAGCGACGTTTAGCCACCAGCGTGGTCGGTCAGGTACGCCGCACCTGGCGCTCCGGCAGCCTGGCGATGCTCTCCCTGCTGGTGGGCTATTTCCTCAGCCAAAACCTCATCGCCCTGCTGCTGATTCAGCTGCCCGGTGGCCGGCCCGCGGTGGTGTTGGCCCTGGTTTTGGCCATGGAACTACTCGTGCGCCTGCGCACCCGCCTGATTCGGCCCGAGGAGCGTCCCCTCGGCTGGGTGATGGTGGACAACCTCCGCATCGGTGCCACCTATGCGGCCGTGCTGGAGGCCTTCAAACTTGGCACCTGACGGCGATGGGCCCCGCCAAGATCACGGCCCTGGCCCCGGGCCTGAGTTGCCCCTTTCGGTGCTTGCGGCGATCGAGGGACTCTTGGCTAAAGGGCCGTGTCGGCGGCAGCCGGTACTGGCGCTTAACGGGCCTGTTGGGGCTGGCAAGAGCACCCTGGCTCGAACCATCGCGGATCTGGCCCACCGACGGGGCCTGCGCGTGGCAGTGGCTTCGATCGATGACCTCTATCTGCCCCTGCAGGAGCGGCGCTCCCGCTTGGCGGGCAACCCCTTCGGGGTGAGCCGGGTTCCCCCTGGCAGCCATGACGTGCCGCTGCTGATGGAGAGGCTGGAGGCCTGGCGCTCCGGTGGGAAGTTGCGCCTGCCCTGCTTCGACAAGGGCCTGGCCGCTGGCGAAGGGGAGCGCAGCGGCGAGAGGGAGCAGGAGGCCGATGTCCTGGTCCTGGAGGGGTGGCTGATGGGCTGCCGCGCCCTTGGCAGCGAGTTGGCCGAGCTGCTGGCCGGGGGCGTTCAGGGCTGGCCGCTCAGCGAGTCTGAGCTGGATTGGATTCCCCAATGGAACCGGGCTCTGACTGACTACCACCCGCTTTGGCAGGCCTGTGATGGCCTGTGGCTGATGCGGCCAAGCGGGTGGACCTTGCCGCGTCGCTGGCGCTTCCAAGCCGAGGCCCGCCAGCGGCGCCGAGGAGCCGGTTGGCTCGATGGAGCCAACCTTGGGGCGCTGGTGCGCTCCAGCCTCCATTCCTTGCCACCCCCGCTTTACCAGGATCCTTTGCTCGTGGAGGAGCCGCAGGGATTGCCGCTGCTGGGGGTGAGTGTGCTGGATGGTCGGCGCCGGGTGGTGGCCCTGGCGACTCACTCCTCGGTGTCTTCCGCTTCTTCTGCAATCGGGTAAACGAAGCCTTGAGCCCGGCCACTCAGTACGGCCTTGCCGATCGAGAGGGCCTTGGCGGCGGCAACGCCGGCCTTGGCCTTCCAATGGGCATGGCGCTGATTGCGCTTGCCTTTCGAGGTTTTCTTCTTGGGAACAGCCATCCCTTTAAGCCTGAGGCCAAACGACGATCATCCGCTGCAGGCCTCCCTTCCGTCAAATCGCTAAGGTTGGGCTCTGCTTCGCAGCACCGTGGCAACGTCGTCGTCCCAATCGCAGTCCTTGCCACAACAGCCGTCATTGCCTTCCTCGGGACCGCCGATCCAACCTGCGGCATCCCTTCTCGGAGCCGTCAACATCCCTGGCGGGCCGGCTGAGCCCTCTGGCAGTGAGAAGACCAGCTCAGATCAAACGTCGGTCCAGCCGCTTGATCTACCAGGCAGCCAGAACGGGGGCCCCGCCAAGGTGCAAACCCTTGATCTGCCGAAGGACCAGATCCTCGCCCGTCCCCAGGGCCAGAACCCCCTCCCTATCCGCGCTGGTACCCAACGGGATGGGGGCCAATCCGGCGGATCCCCCTTCTCAATCCGCGGTCCGGGCTCCGGTCCTCCCTCCTACAGCCAGTTGCTGCAGGATCTTGCCGCTGGCCGGGTCAAGGATCTTCTCCTCTCCCCCCGCCAGGGTGTGGTGGATGTGACCTACCGCGATGGCCGCTCGAGTGAGGTGGCGATCTTCAACGACAACCAACTGCTGCTGCGCACCGCCGAACAGGCCAAGGTTCCGCTGACGGTGCGCGATGAGCAACGGGATGAAGCCGTGGCGGGTCTGCTCGGCAACTTGCTGCTGGTGGCGCTGCTACTAGCCGGCCTCACCCTGCTGATTCGCCGATCTGCCCAGGTGGCCAATCGGGCCATGGGTTTTGGTCGCAGCCAGCCCCGGCTCCAGCCGGAGGGCTCGGTTGGAGTCCATTTTGAGGATGTGGCTGGCATCGGGGAGGCGAAGGAAGAGCTCCAGGAGGTGGTGACCTTCCTGCGATCACCGGAACGGTTCACCGCCATCGGCGCCAAGATTCCTAAGGGTGTGCTTCTGGTGGGGCCTCCGGGGACTGGCAAAACCCTCCTGGCCCGCGCGATTGCTGGCGAAGCGGGGGTGCCCTTCTTCTCGATGGCCGCCTCGGAATTTGTCGAGATGTTTGTGGGCGTGGGTGCCAGTCGGGTTCGTGATCTCTTTCGCCAGGCCAAGGCCAAGGCCCCCTGCATCATCTTCATTGATGAGATCGATGCCGTGGGTCGACAGCGGGGGGCCGGTATCGGCGGTGGTAACGATGAGCGCGAGCAGACCCTCAACCAGTTGCTCACCGAGATGGATGGGTTTGAAGAGAATTCCGGCGTGATTTTGCTGGCCGCCACCAACAGACCTGACGTGCTGGATTCGGCCTTGATGCGTCCAGGGCGCTTTGATCGCCGCATCACCGTGGACTTGCCGGATCGCAAGGGCCGCGAAGACATCCTTTCGGTCCACGCGCGCACTCGTCCGCTGGCCGACACCGTTTCCCTTGCCGACTGGGCGGCCCGCACACCGGGCTTTTCCGGGGCCGACCTTTCCAATCTGCTCAATGAGGCGGCCATCCTCACCGCCAGGCGCCAGCAGGATCGGATCGACGACAGCGCCATGGGCGATGCCCTGGAGCGGATCACCATGGGCCTCACCGCCGCTCCCCTTCAGGACAGTGCCAAAAAACGCCTGATCGCTTACCACGAGGTCGGCCATGCCCTGCTCACCACCCTGTTGCCCAAGGCCGACAAGCTCGACAAGGTGACCCTGCTTCCCCGGGCCGGCGGGGTGGGTGGCTTTGCCCGCACCATGCCCGACGAGGACATTCTGGATTCCGGCCTGATCAGCAAGGCCTATCTCCGCTCCCGCCTGGTTGTGGTGCTGGGGGGCAGGGCCGCCGAGATCGTCGTGTTCGGCCCCAGCGAGGTGACCCAGGGTGCCGCCGGAGACCTGCAGATGGTCAGTCGCATCTGCCGGGAGATGGTCACCCGCTACGGCTTCTCCAGCCTCGGCCCCGTCGCCCTGGAATCGGATGGCGGCCAGGTGTTTCTCGGTCGAGACTGGCTCCGCCCGGATGCCCCCTATTCCGGCAGCACCGGCCGCCAGATTGATCAGCAGGTGAGGGCCCTGGCCTGCCGAGCTCTTGATCAGGCCCTGGCGGTTCTGACGCCCCGCAGGGAGCTGATGGATCTGCTGGTCGAACGGTTGATCACCGAGGAAACCATCGCTGGCGACAGTTTCCGCTCTTCGGTGGATGCCTGGGAGGCCGAGCATCCCCAGTTGCCATCAGTGCCGGCCCAGCTCGATTCACTGCTCGCCGCTGATGCCTCCTGCGAAGCGGATGTCGAGGCTGCGCAGGTGGGTGTGTAGCCCGGCATCTTGAACCGGCAGAATCCTGGCCGTCCGCCCGCTTTCATTGGCATGGGCGTGCCAATGGCCGGGCGGGGTGATGAACACAGCACCGGGCTCCCAATCGATCCGCCTGGGATTGCGGATCCGCCCATCGGCTTCGAGCTCGGTGCCCACCAGGGTGTAGCAGCCCGGATCACAATCGAGCACCAGATCCAGAGCCACCGATTGGTGGCGGTGCGGTGGTTGGTGGACGCCGGCGGGCACGAGGCCCAGCATGGCCCAAAGGGTATGGGATGCGGTGCGGCTGGCGGGGAGATCGGCATGGCCCAGCAGGATGCTGAGCCGGTTGGCCCGGGCGGCGGTGGGATCGGCCAGGAGCCGCTCCAGTTCAGCCTCGAGGCTGGCGGCGGTGTAGTGACAGGGCCGAAAGCGAGGCACCGTGGCCTCGACGCCGAGGTGCCGCAGCAGGGGTCCATCGTGGACCCAGAAGAGCACGCTTTCCTCGTTGGCCTGCAGGAGGGGGGCGCCACCCGCGGGTAAGACGACCACATCGCCCTGGCCCCAGACGAGGTCAAGGCCTTCAGCCGCACCAATCGCTGGCCTGGCCAGGCTGCCCTGGCCCCGGAGCACCACAAACAAGGAGCTGGTGGCATTGGCCGCTGCCTTGAGGCCTTCCGCGCTCAGGATGCGCAGAAAATGGGCGGCCAGGGCGGGGCTGGTGGCCGGTCCTTCGCAGCCCAGTTCGGCGCTGATGTCGAGCGGCAGAATCGCCGTGGGGCCCGTGGCATGCAGCTCGGGACTCCAGCGGTGGTAGCCGATCGGTTCGGTGAGGCCCGGCCGCACCGGATTGGCGGCCTGCCGATAGTCGTAGAGCCGGGCCGTATCCTGAGAGGTCTTGGCCGGGTTTGGGTTCAGGGGCATGGCGACCATGTGTTTTGTCTCCAGACGGGCCTGAGGTTCGTCACCCTATGGGCCGGATGGCGTGCTTGGGGTTGCCGTTGCTTCCGGATCCCTGATCGAAATGATCAGCCCAACCGATGGAGCTGGGTTCGGCTTCAGCCGCCAGCCACCGCGGGAACAATGCTCACCTCGTCACCATCGGCCAGCGCGGTGGCTTGGTGGTCGAGGAAGCGGATGTCTTCGCTGTTCACATAGACATTGAGGAAACGCCGCAACTTGCCACCCTCATCACAGAGGCGATCGATGATGCCGGGGTATCGGGCATTGAGGGCCACCAGCAGTTCATCCACGCTGCCGGCCTCAAGGCTGAGGGT
>JBAXOO010000147.1:0-4897 GCA_037133235.1 Cyanobium sp. ELA507 | reverse complement strand
GACCTGGCCCTGGCCGGCCTGTTCCTGCGGATCGGTGGCGGCATGCTCAAGGCACCGTTCCTGGCGGAGACGATCTCCGGCATCAGCCGCACCGCCCGGGCCCTGACCGGCCGCTTCTAGGGCAGCCGAGCGCGGGCGCTGCGCATTGCCCGATGGCAGCAGCGTGGCGAATCCGGCGGCCCTGCCCTCCTGCCCTACAACCCCAGCTCCGCCAGGCCCTCCTCCTCCACCCACACCGACACCGAGCCGGCGGGGCAGCGCCATTCAGCCCAACCATCGCCATTGGTGGTAATCGGCTGGCGGATGTGGCCGGTGAGGTCCCGGAACACGGTGTGGGGTTTGCCCACCTCCATCCACTTTTGGCCGGCATGGCCATCGCTCATCAGCACCGCCAGGGATCGCGGATGGTTGGTGCTGCCCAACCGGGTCCAGCCGATCGTGTTGAAGTGGTCGAGGTAGTCGATCTGCGGGCCGTAGGCCCAGTGGCGCCGCGCCAGCAGGAAGCGGTCGATCAGAAAGCGATGGCTGGGCATGTGGATGTCGATCCGGCGGCCCTGGCGGACGTCGCGGTAATCGGCGCCGTAGTAATCGGGGTGGAAAATGCAGGGATAGCCCTGGTCGCGGAGCAAGATCACCGCATAGGCCAGGGGCTTGAACCACGGCTCCACCGCTGATTCGAGGGCCTGGAGCGGCTGGGTGTCGTGGTTGTCGACCAGGGTCACCGCCAGCACCGGCATGGTCTGCATCAGGGTGCCGTCGAGCAGGCGGGCCATGTCATAGTCGCCGCCACTGCGGCTGGCTTCAAAAAAATTGCGATGCAAGGGAGCATCGAAAAGACTCATTTTTCCGCCACTGTTGGCGGCATACCAGCTGAGGCAGCTGAGGTCGTAGGTCCAGTATTCGCCAACCACGAAGAGATCCCGCTGGGCATAGGCTTCCATCTCGCCGATCCAGTCGATGAAGAAATCGCTGCTGATGTGCTTGATCGCATCGAGGCGGAAGCCATCCACCCCCACCTGGTCGATCGTCCAACGGCCCCAATGCTTGAGCTCGCCGCGGACCTCGGGATGATTCATGTTGAGATCACATCCCATCAGGAAATCGTAGTTTCCCTTTTCCAGCGCCACATGGCCGTCGAAACTGGCGCCTTGGGTGCGCCATACGGCCTGGTAATGGGGGTCTAGACTGTTGTAATCAACGGCATCGAAGTGATACCAGTGCCATTGCATCGTTGAATAGCGACCACCGCGGGCGTCGAAGCTGTATTGCGTCCAAGCCCGGATTAGCCGCTCGTCCCCTAGGGCCTGGCCACGGTTTTCGGGGGCGAAGGGCGTGGCGAGGTAGTCCTCTTCGGCGTCGGCAAAAATCTTGTGGTTGAACACCACATCGGCATACACGGCCAGGCCGGCATCACGGCAGGCCTGCACTGCTTCGAGGTAGTCATTCCTGGTGCCGTACTTGGTGCGGACCGATCCTTTTTGATCAAACTCGCCCAGGTCGAACAGGTCATAGCTGCCGTAGCCCACGTCCTCGCTACCGCCGCCTTTGTAGGCAGGCGGTAGCCAGAGGGCGGTGATGCCTGCGGCGGCAAGGGCGGGGGCCTCCTGCTTGAGGCGGCGCCAGTGCTTGCCATCGGCTTCTACATACCAATGGAACCACTGCATCATCGTGCCGTTGAATTCCGTTGGCTCGGCAAGCTTCCGCTCCACGATCGTGGTTTCGTGGCTGGCGAGCCAATCGCGCAGCAGCTCCACGGCGGCATCGGCCGTATCCACCGAAGGGTCCTGTTCGGCCTCAAGAATGCGGGTTTTGAGCTCGGTAAAGATGGTGTTGCTCATCGGCTCTGGAGGGGGGGCTGCGCTTTGGGCGTGGAACCTCGCCCATGCTTAGCAAGGGTTGGTGGCGATTCCATCGCTTGGCGGCGACTTTCGAATTCCTTGCCAAACCCTTTCCTTGCCAAACCCTGATGGGCGCCCGGAGTCTGGTCTTTTGGGGTTGCCATCCTGGGGCGGCCGCTCCAGAGGGGAGCACCAGTCGCTTCAGCGGATCTCGTAGCGCAGCCAGCGGCAGTCGATGCCGCCGTTGCTCACGGCGATGCGACGGCTGGCCTTGAGGCGCAGGGCCCCGGTGAGGGCTGGGTTGCCGCTGAGGAGCCAGAGGGTCCAGCCGGGGCAGCGCTCCTTCAGCATCTGGCCGAGGTCTGCATAGAGCCCTTCGAGGTCTTCGCCTGAGCCGAGGCGGACGCCATAGGGCGGATTGCACACCAGGATGCCCTCCCCTGGTGGCGGGATGAAGTCACGGAAATCCCCCTGCTCCAGGCGAATCCGTTGGGCCAGCCCGGCGGCGTGGGCATTAGCCCGGGCCTGCTCCAGCACGGCTGGATCGCGCTCCATTCCGATGATCGGCGCCAGGGGGCTGCCAGCGGCCAGGCCGCTGGAGAGCTGGCTGCTGGCTGCCGCCACCTCCCGCTGCCAGAGGGCGGTATCGAAATCGGGCCAGCGCTCGAAGCTGAAAGGGCGGGGCCGGGGGGCCGCCGCAGGACTGGTGGGGCCGTTGTCGCCCCAGCCCGCGCCCGGGCCGGGGGCGCGATCGGCTCCATGGGCTGGCTCCAGCCCCGGGGCAAGCCCGAGCGCCATGGCGGCGGCTTCCAGCAGCAGGGTGCCGGAGCCGCAGAGCGGATCGGCGAGGGGAACCGAGCCATCCCAGCCGGTGAGGGCGATCAGGCCCGCCGCCAGGTTTTCCTTGAGGGGCGCCAGGCCCATGGCGGCGCGGTAGCCGCGGCGGTGCAGGCTGCTGCTGCCGCCCTCCATGCTGAGGATCGCGGTGCCTCCTGTGCTGCCGCCACCAGCGTTGCTGCCGTAGGCCCCGCCACGACCACCCCGGCCCTGGCCACCGCCGCCGCCACCGCCGCCGCCACTGAGGTGCAGATGCAGGCTGAGGTCGGGATCTTCCAGGTTCACCATCGAGCGGCTACCCCAGCGCTGGCGCTGCAGGTCCACCAGGGCGTTCTTCACCTCCAGGGCGGTGTAGTGGCTGTGATTGAGCTCCGGCAGGCTGCCGCTGGCCTCCACCTTGAAGCTGGCCTCGGGCGGCAGCCAGTGGTCCCAGTCGGCGGCGTTCTGGATGCCTTGGTGCAGGTCGGCGCGGCCGCGGCAGGGGAAGCGGGCCAGCTCCCGCAGGAAGCGGAAGGGGATGCGGCAGCGCAGGTGGAGGCGATAGAAGCCGGCTAGGTCGGTGCGGCAGGCCACGGCGCGCCGCAGGGGGCGCACCGCATCGGCACCGAGGGCCACCAGCTCAGCGGCGGCCACCTCCTCGAGGCCGGGGGGCACCACGGCGGTGAGATCGAAATCCTCCGGGGACGTTGCGAACTGCTGCATCACTCCACTGTGCCGGTGGGGGCGCCTAGGGCCGTGGGAGGGTTGATCGCGCCTTCGTGGAGCGCCCGGGCGACCCCCAGCCCCTCGGTCAGGGTGAGGCCCGAGGCCAGGAGCACCGCCACGTCGTCGCAACCCTCACGCTTGGCGCGCTGCAGCAGCCCCTTCAGCTTGGTGGCCAGCAGATCGATTGGCGAGGCCAGCACGGCCACGCCATCGCTGCTGGGCTCGGGTTCCGCCACCCGGCCGATCGTGAGGCCCCCGAAGAACGACACCTTCACACCGCCCTGACGACCAGCGTCCCCGGCACTGAGCACGGTGAACGTGTCGGGCTGATTTTGCAGCACTGTGGAGCTTTCCAGCCAGGGCAGCAGGCGTTGCAGCGCACCGCGTTCCAGGGGGCGGGCGGTGAAGAAGTCGAAATCCACCGACACCCGGTGACCGCAGCGCAGGGCGATAGCGGTGCCTCCGTAGAACACGAATCCCGCCGCAGTCAGGCCACGGAGTGATGGCCAGAGCTGTCGCTGCACGGGCGGCTGAATCTCGAGCCGAGGCGCGAGGGTCATCCGCCCCTGAAGCGCCGAAGCGGCAGCGGTGGCACGGGCCCGGTGGGGGTGACTCCCAGCTTGCGGTGCCAGAAGGTCCAGGAGCGGGGGGAGAACCAGTCAGTCTCGGCCCGTTGCAGCACCTGGGCCAGCCGTGCATCGCCCAGGCTGCGGCGCACCTGCAGCACGGTGTCGAAATCGCCGATCTCCATCACCTGGGCGATCACCCGCTCGGGCCGGCGCAGGGCCTGCTCGGCCGGTTCCCACCAGATCAGCCTTGCGGCCATGGGCCGGAGCAGGTTGATTTCTTCGGCAGCAGTCGGGCTTGCGGGCGGTTCAAGCATCGCAGGGCCCGATTCAGAACAATGCAACGCTAGATCGCTAGGGCAGCTTGAAGGGCCCCGCTCAGATCCGGCGCCTGAGCATGAACAAAAAGGCGCTCACGATCGCCGCCCCGACCAACACGCGCAGGGTGCCGGGCAGGGAGGTGCGCAGCGTCTCGGCGCGTTGATCGCGGAGGCTGCTGCTGATACGGGAGGTGTTGATGGCGATCGCCTCGCTGAGCTGCTCTTTCCGCTCGGCCAGGGAGCCGGCTTTCAGCGGTGGCAGTGGCCCTGGGTTGGCGGCGGTGAGCAGGCTGCCCAGCTCAGCCTCGGAGCTGCTGGCCATGATGCGGCTGAGCAGGGCGGCGACGCCGCTTTCGCCTTGGTTGATCTGGCGGTTGAGTTGGCTGTCGCTGTCGGCCCAGAGCCAGGCGTAGCCGATCAATTGCAGGGGCACCAGCAGAGCGAACAGGAAGGCCCAGCGGTTGGCCAGCTGATGGTGGCGCCTGCGGCTGGTCCGGGCTTCATCGGCATTGCTGTCGATCAGGACATCGCCTAGACGCAGAAGCATCACCGCCAGCAGCAGCACCGGTGCGAGGTTCACGGCGGCATCAGAGAGCCGCAGCCACCAAACCGGTTGTGACGGGGCCAGGGG
>JBAXOO010000146.1:0-4918 GCA_037133235.1 Cyanobium sp. ELA507 | reverse complement strand
TGGCGGCTGCGGCTGGTGCGGAGCACGTCCTGATCGAGCCAGGGCCAGTCCTCGAGCGCCTCGTCGCGGGAGGGCTGCAGACGGGAGAGGGGGACCGGCACCATGGCGACTCCTGCGGGCGTACATCTGTACTAGCAGGGTAGGCGGTCTGACGCCAGGGGTTCACTGGGTGCTGCCGTGTTGCTGCTCAGGTGAGCGCACCTCTCGGTGCTGTTCTGCTGGGCGCACCTATCGGTGCGACACCAGAAACGCACGGGTCCAGTCGTGATGGCACTTCTGGCTGATCCGATCGGGTGTGTTTGCTGTTTCGCATCGCCGATTTGGAGCCTGGCAGGAAAGGGTGACTGCCTCTGTCCCAGAGGGCTGCCATCGCAGAGGTTCATGCCGACCAGCAGCCTGGTCATCAGCTCAAGACAGCTCATAGAGCGCAGGGTCAATGGCAGCCGACGAGCAAAGGTCCACTGACATTGAGGCGGTTCAGGCCAGGCAATCCGACCCAAAGCTGCTGGGCCCCAGTAGGAAGGGTGCCCCCCCTGGCCTGTGCATGGATCCACTCGCCGCCACCCCCGACCCAGCGGCAGCACCGCTCACGATCGCCTTCTTCGGGCTTGGGGCGGTGGGCTCCTCGATGCTGATCTGTCTCTCGGAGCTGGCCGATCGCGACGACGTGCCGTTGCGCTTCGTGGTTGTGGTGCTCAATGACGAGCTGGCCCGCGATGCCCTGTTCCACGCCGAACACCTGTTCGAGCGGATCGACTTCATCGCTCTGCCCGACTTCGCCCCGCTCTTCGGCGGCAGCGCCCCGGAATTGCAGCGGCTGGCCGGCGCCCACTTGCTGGTGAACGCCGCCCAGCCCGGCTTCAACACGCCCCTGCTTGAGCTCGGCCTCAGGCTCGACGCCCATGTGGTGGATCTGGCGTCGGACATGTACGACGCCGAGACCGAGCGCAGCCTCACCTTCTCCCAGTACGCCTTCAACGAGGCCTACCGCGACCGCGGCCGCACCGCCTTGATCAATCTCGGCGTATCCCCCGGTTTAACGAACTTCCTGATTGGCCTGCGCCTGCATCAGCTGCGCGGTTCCCGCCGCCGCGACCTGAAGATCGAGAGCGTGGATCTCTATCTCCTGGAAGACATCGATTCTGATGAGATCGTGTTTTCCTGGTCGCCGCTGGTGGCTCTCGAGGAGCTGGCAGCGCGTCCCCGGCTGCTCCGCGATGGGCGCATCCAGGTGCTCGACCCCTTCAGCGCCGCCCGCGACCACCATTTTCCTGGTGAAGTGGAGCCCACCCGCCAGTACCCCCTTTACCAAGAGGAGCTGCTGTCGCTGCATCGCTCCTTCCCCGAGATCGAATCGATCAGCGTTTACACCGGTGGCTCCGAGGTGGAGCTGGTGAAGGCTCTGTTCAAACTCAACCTGCTCTCCAAGCGCACCCTGCCGCAGCAGCAGAGCGAGCTGACGGTGGAGGCGATGGTGCGGGCCATTCTGCCGGGCATGAATAAACCGCGCCGCATCGAGGAATATCTGCGCAATGGCGTGATCCGCCGTGCCCACTTCGCCGCAGCCGCTGAGATCCGCTACACGGAGAACGTTCGCAACGACCGTCAGGTCACGATCGAGACCGTCGGCCTCAGCTACCTGCGCTACCGGGGCCTGCTGGGCAGCCCCTATGCCGGCGCCACCTACATCTCCTATCCCACGGCCGTGGGTGCGGCGATCCTGGCCTGGCATGCCCTGGAGTTCCTCAGAGAGGAGGGCGGTGAACTGGCGGGGGTGGTCACAGGGGAGGATCTGGCCCGGCTGTTGCCCCGTTCCCGCGCTGATGCCATCCGACGCGATCTGGTGGCCTGGGATATCGACCTGTTCGAGAGTGTGCGCGACGCCACGCCGGTCTAGGGACCTTCATGGGCTGCGGATCGATGGAGCGGCAAGGTGGACGTGCTTGGTTTGAGCAACTCGATGACGCCAACTCCGACGCCGACCTGTGATGTGCTGGTGATTGCCGCCAGCAACGGCCAGAACCTGCTGCTGGCGGAGCGCTTCGCGGCGGCCGCCCGCAAGCAGGGCCAGAGCGCCGAAGTGCTCGACCTGACCGCCATCGACCTGCCCCTGTTCACTCCCAGGGCCCAGGCGGCCGGCACACCAGGGGCGTTGGCGGCGCTGCAGGCCCGGCTGGCCGCTGCCCCGCGCTGGGTGATCTGCGCGCCGGAATACAACGGTTCGATCCCGCCGGTGCTCACCAGCGCCATCGCCTGGCTATCGGTGCAAGGCGACGACTTTCGGGCCCTGTTCAATGGCCGCCCCGTGGCCATCGCCACCCACTCCGGCGGTGGCGGCCAAACCGTGCTCACAGCCCTGAGGCTGCAGCTGGCCCACCTCGGCGCCCTCGTGGTGGGCCGCCAGCTGGTGAGCAATAAGACCCAGCCCGCCAAGGACGATTCCATCGCTGATCTGATCTCCCGTCTGAACCACCTGCGTGCTGGCCCGCTGGTGACCGCTACCGGCGCCGGAGGATCGCCCCTGGCTTGAGGCCCTGCTGCCATGAGATGCCCCCCGTCAATGTGTCCTACCCGACCGACCCTTTTTTGGGTTTCGCCTTGGATGGAACACTCGATCAAGAGGACCCATGGCTGACACCTACACCATCAAAACGGAAGACGGCAAATCGTTCTCCTGTGCTTCTGACACCTACATCCTCGATGCTGCTGAGGAGCAGGGCATTGACCTCCCCTACTCCTGTAGGGCTGGTGCCTGTAGCACCTGTGCCGGCAAAATTCTGAGCGGCGGTGTCGACCAATCTGATCAAAGCTTCCTCGACGATGAGCAAATCGCCTCGGGTTTTGCCCTGCTTTGCGTGAGCTACCCCACCAGCGACTGCACGATCACGACCGGTGTGGAGGATGACCTCTGAAGCTGGTGGCCCCGGACATTGAGTGCGCTGCCCGCCGATCGCCTGAGCCCTGCCCCCTTCTTGGTCTGTGGTCTTGGCGCCCTAGGCCAGGCCTGTCTTCAGCGTCTCCTTGCCTTTGATCTGCCCCTCCACGGCGTCGATCTGCGGCAGCCCAACTGGCGAGATCCCGAGCTGGAGTCCCGACTGGCAGGAACGCTCACCCACGGAGACATGCGCCTGGCCCACGTGTTGCGCCAGGCCGGTGCCGAGCGAGCCAGTGCCGTTCTGCTTCTGAGCGCCGACAGCACGATCAACTTTGAGGCGGCCCTCCAGGTACGGCTCCTCAATCCCACCGCGGAGATCGTGGTGCGTTCCACCAGTCGACTTGCCGATCTGGGCGCCCTGCTGGAGCATCGCCTGCCCGGGGTGGCGGTGGTCGATCCCATCCTGCTGTGTGCTGATGCGATCACCACCGCCCTAAGACCAACCACAATGCAGGCCAGCGTGGAAGTGGATGGCCAGTTCATTCAGCTCAGCGACGGTCCTGTTCAGGACCTTCGCCACCAGAAGCAGGTCCGGCTTCCCGGGTCCCCCTCCGGATCCCCGCCGGTATGGCTGTCGGCCCGGTCACCTCAGCTCAACCGGGACGCCTTGGCCCCAGGCCAAACCCGCCGCCATCGCGCCCAGGCCTGGCTGCGGAGCAAGCTTCAAAAGCTGCGCGCCTGGCTGCGGGCGCGGACGCGGCTCCAGCGGTGGGCCTTCGCCCTGTTGATTCTGCTGGTGCTGGCCGGCGTACGGATCTTCTCTCAAGTGGGGGGATGGAAGCAGGGGGTGTTTGTCACCCTCGGCCTGCTCAAAGGGGAGTACGTCGACCCGGTGAACCTCCTCCTCTCCGACTTCACCGGGATCGAGGAGGTCAGCGGTTGGCTGATCGTTGGCACGCTCTTCTATTCCCTGGTTGGCACGCTGCTGACCTCAGCCCTGGTGGCCGTGATCCTGGAACGTTTGCTGCGGGAGCGCCTGGGCGTGGAACGGATCCGGCTGCCCCGGCGGGGCCCTGCGCCGGTGCTGTTGGTGGAGGGATCCGCCCTGGCCCGGCGCATCGCCCAGCGGCTCCGGCGTCACCAGCAGCTGGTGGTGAGGATTGAGCCGGGGGGCAGCGATGGCTCCCAGGACAAGGGGATTGTTCAATTCGGACAACTGGAGGAGGCGCTCCAAGCGCTGGAGGGTCGGCCCGTCTCCGCCGTTGGCCTGCTCTCCACCGATCTGCTGGCCAATCTGGAAGCCGCCATGGCGCTGCAACAACGCTGGCCCGAGGCTGGTATCGCTGTGCTGGCCCACGACTTTGGGGCCGCCGAACCCCTGGGGGACCTGCTGGGTGGACTGGCGGTGATTTCCACCGTCGACCTGGTCGCCGATGCGGTGGTGGCCGCCGCCTTTGGGGAGAGGGTGGAGGGAGTGTTGCAACTGCAGGGCTCCCACCTGCTGATCGTGCGCTACCGCCTTGAGAAGCGGGACAATCTCTGCGGTCTGAATATCTCCCGGCTGGAGAATGGCTATGGCGTGACTGGCGTATCCCTGCGCCGGCCCCGCCACCTCGAGCCCATTCTTTTGCCGCCTCCGGAGCTGGTGTTGGCCGCCGGAGACCAGTTGGTGGTGCTGGCGACGGCGGCCAGCCTGCGGAGCATCGAACTCGGAAATCCTGTGCCCCCCCGCTACCGGCTGCAGATCCAATTTCAGGGGGTACTCTCGCCAGAACGCCGCTTTCAGGCGCAGCAAAGCCTGGCACGCTGGATCGGTTGCCTACCAGGGGAGGTGGTCCACCTTCTCGATGGCGAGAAGCATCTGACTCCTCCGGTGGATCGGGAAATTTGTGATCTGCTGGTGGACGATCTTCGGCGTCAGGGTGTGGACTGTTTCGGGCCCATGGCACCTCCTTCCGCCAGCGTGGCCGGTCGACTTAGCGAGGCAGCTGGATGAACAGGAGCGTTCGAGTGCCCTGAGCTTGACCAAGCCTTAACGAGCGC
>JBAXOO010000145.1:0-4919 GCA_037133235.1 Cyanobium sp. ELA507 | reverse complement strand
GGTGGGGGCCTAGAGGGTCAGGGGCGGGTGGTGGCGGCCGGTATCACGGCGCCGCAGGATTGGCTGGTTCCAGGGATCCCATCGCATTGAAGGGGAAGAAGCGGAAGAACGCCCTGCCGATGATTTCGGTTCTGGGCAGGAAGGGTCCCCCTGGCCAGAAGCGGCCGTCCCAGGAGTTGGCTCGGTTGTCGCCCAGCACCACCACCCGATCCGCTGGCACCAGCACGTTGAGGGTGCGGCAGGGGCCCATGCCGCGCTCGTCGACCGGGCAGTAGTTCTTGACGTAGGGCTCGGCCAGGGCCTTGCCGTTGATCGTCACCCGTCCGCGGGGATCCACCACCAGCCGTTCGCCCGGCAGGGCGATCACCCGTTTGATGAAGGCATCGCAGGCGGGTTGCTGCAGGCCTGGCATGGAGCCGATCAGGGGCAGGTTGACCAGCAGGCACTGCAGCGGCCCCCCCTCACTGCCCTGGGCCTTCAGCACCGGATCGAAGTGGTGGGGTGCGTGGAAGACCACAATCTCGCCGCGGCGGGGAGCCCGGTTGCGGTAACTCAGTTTTTCGACCAACAGCCGGTCCTGCAGCTGCAGGCCGGGGAGCATCGAACCCGAAGGGATGTAGCGCGCCTCCACCAGGTATTGGCGAATTCCCAAGGCAATGGCGAGGGTGATCAGCACGCTCCGCCAGAACTCCCAAGGACTCTCCCCTTGCTCGGGGGATGGATGGCGACCAGCGGAGCCGTTGGAGGGGGCGCTTGGCCTGGCGCTGGAGGGTTGACGGGGTGGTTCTCCTGGCGTTTCCCCTGGCGTTTCGATGGGCGTCAAGGCACTCCTGCTGCGGTGGCCGTCGTCGCCAGGCAGATTAGACACACCCCTGCGGGATCCCTTCGCGATGGCCCGGCCCCGCTGGCACGACAGCCGTCCCCGCCTTGGCAGCCGCCTGGGCCGCCAATGGGACCGGTTCGTGGCCCTGTGGGCGGCCCTCAACCTCGTTTTGGTGGTCTTCCACCTCACCTACGTGCCCCTGCGAACCTTTTGGTTGCAGCGCAATCTCTATCCGATTCCCTCGGTGCCCCTGGCGGTCCCCCTCAGCCTGCTGCCTGACATCACGCCCTGGGTGGATCCCATTAAGGGCATTGAGCCCCATCGCGAAACGAGTGCCTATCTGCGTCAGTTTGATCAGCTGGATGCGGCCCTCGGGGCCGGTGGGGACCCAGACGCGCCGCTGCAGGCCCTCACCCCCGCCCAGCGGGCCCTGCTGCAGCGGCAGGTGGAGGCCACCGAGCAGATGATCGATACCAATCCCTTCCAGGCCTCCGGCGCCACCGGCACCCTCGAAAAGATCAAGGCCCGTCTGCGGCGCCGGGCCGACCGTGATTCCGCTAAGCAGGCGGCTGAGCTGCTCCTGAGCCCCGCCTGGTTGGCTAGCCACAGCTGGTCGCAGGAACGGCGCTTCTGGAAGGCCCAGGTGCTGCCCCTGGTGGCCACCAACTACTGGCGATCGATCGATGAGAACGGCCGGCCCACCGACCACTTCTGGCGCATCGACCTGCTGTTCTTCCAGAGTGTCTTCGCCTTCGACATTCTGCTGCGGGCGGTGCGCCTGCGGCGGCGATTACCCGGTTTGGGTTGGAGGGAGGCCTTTCTGCGGCGCTGGATTGACCTGCCCCTGCTGCTGCCCTTCTGGCGCTGGATGCGGGTGGCTCCGGTGCTCGAACGGCTCCAGACCAGTGGGCTGATCACCATTGAGCCGCTTCGGGCTGTGGTGAGCCGTGGGGTGGTGGCCCTATTGGCGGTGGAGCTGTTTGAAGTGCTGGCGCTGCAGCTGGTGGATGGCCTTCAGCAGCTGGTGCGCTCCCGCCGTTGGCCCGAGCGGATCCGGGGCCTCCGCAGCCACCAGACCGTGGTGAGCCATGAGCAGCGGGAGGTGGTGGAACTGGTGCGGATCTGGGCCCCCCTGCTGCTGGTCCAGGTGGCGCCGCGCCTGGCACCGGAGCTGGAGGGGGTGCTGGGCCATGCCCTGCAGCAGAGCCTCCAATCGACGATCGTGCCACCCCCCTTGCGCCAACTCGAGCCCCTGCTGGGGGTGGAGAAGGGCCTCAGCCGTCAGCTGGCCGGCGGGGTGGTGGAGAGCCTGCTCGACCTCACCCGCACCACCGGTGCCCGCTTAGGCCGTCGGGACGATGAGCAACTGGAACTGCTGCAGCGTTTCGTGGATCGCTTCTGGGAGGAGCTGGCGGTCGCCCTGGAGTCCGGGCCGGCCCTGCAGCGTTCCCAGGACCTGCTCTGTGCCCTGCTGGAGGAGGTGAAGCGCACCTACGTGGGCCAGATCAATCGTGCTGGCGTGGGGAGCCTGATCGAGGAACTCGACCAGCTGATCGTGGGCGGCGACCGTTCGGCCGCACCCTCGGTCGTGCCCATCAATCCCGTGGCCCAGCCAGAAGCAGGTCCGCCCATTCCTCCTGGCGAAAACCCGTGGTGATCTGTCCGTCGGGGGCGATCAGGAAGGGGCGTTTGATCAGCCGTCCGTCGCTGGCGAGGGCATCGAGGGCGGCTCCATCGTCCATGGCCCGCACCCGTTCAGCGCCTAGGGCCCGGTAGCTCTGGCCGCTGGTGTTGAAGAGGCGCGAGCGTCCCCCTAGTTGCCGCAAAGCATCTCCCAGCTCGGCCCGCGAGGGCGGCGTGGTGGTGATGTCGATCAGCTCGACGCTGATGCCCTGCTGTTTCAGCCAAGCCAGAGCCTTGCGGCAGGTGCCACAGGCGGCATAGCTGTAGAGGCGCGGCTGGAGGTGGGCCAAGTTGCCGTGGCCCGGATTACTTACCCACCAGGGCCTTGAGGGCACCCACCAGGCTGTTGGAGCCCTTGCCCACCCCTTCGGCGGGCCGGGTGCGCACGGTCACGTCGCCATTGACGCTGGTGCGGCAGCTGAGGCGGTAGTTGGCTGGACGATCGGCCAGGTAGACCTCCTCCACATCGCTGCGGGGGGAAAGGTTGCGGGCCCCCTCCACCACTTCCATCACGCAGGTGCCGCACTGGCCGATGCCACCGCAGTTGTTGAAGTTGTTGAGGCCCTTGTAGGGGTTGATGCCCGCATCCAGGGCCGCCTTGCGCAGGTTGGCGCCCTCAATGCACCCAACCTGCTGGCCTTCCTGTTCAAAACGGATGGTGGGCACGGTGGATCCAGGGTGACGGCGTCGCCCAACTTAGGGCACGTCGTGCCCCTGAGCTCTGCCTAGCCAGCAGCCGGATGCATCCGTTGTTGGCGATGGGCCAGCTTGGAGCCGCTTCCTAGGCTGGGGATTCTCCACAACTCGACCGTGACATTGGCAAACGGCGCGGCGGACTGCGGCCCCCTCTCCGCAGGCTCCTCCCCAGCCCACTCCGTAGCGGATGGGGGGCCTGGCGAGGAGCTGGGGGAAGCCAGCTACGACCGCATCGTGTCCCGGCTGATCCCTGGCTACGCCAGTCTGGCCAGGCTTGGGGTGGCGCTGCTGGCGGCCTCTCCCCTGGCGGGCGCCCCAGGCGCCGAGGTGTTGGTGGCGGGCTGTGGCAGTGGCGCCGAACTGTTGGAGGCTCGGGCCCAGCGGCCCGACTGGCAGCTCACCGGCCTTGATCCCTCCGCCGCCATGCTGGCGCTGGCCCGGACCCGGCTTGGCGGCGAGGAGGGCATCGACTGGCACCACGGCACGGTGGAAGACCTGGCTGCCCAGGCCCGCTTTGATGGGGCCCTGGCGGTGCTGGTGCTCCAAGCCCTCCCCGACGACGGCAGCAAACTGGCCTTCCTCACCGCCCTTGCCCGCAGCCTGCGGCCGGGGGGGCAGGTGGTGCTGGTCGACCTGATGCAGGCCGAGCGATCTCCCCTGCAGAACCAACTGCGCGATGCCCGGCTGGGGTTCCAGCGCGCCAGTGGCCTCGCCGAGCCTTCGGGGGCTGGGCCCTCGGGCTCCGGGGGCGCCCCCACCCGCCCTGCCGACCAATCGTTCCCAGCCCAGTCGCTCCCAGCCCAGACAGTCACAGCCCAGCCGGTGACCGCTCTGACGGTTGGCCTCCATCCCATCGGCCTCTCGCGCTTGACGGCCCTGGTGGCCGCGGCGGGTTTTGGGGATCCGGCCCCGGTGTTCCAGGCCCTCGATGTCGAAGGGTTCCTGCTGCAGCGTCGCGGTTAGGCCGCCACGGCCGCCGCTGTGCAGCGCTCCAATAGCGGCGCCACCGCGTCCTGATCGCACCAGCCCATGATCGTGCTGGCTTCACCGCCGATACTTCGGTAGGTGCGGAAGAACTCGGCCACATCGGCCAACTGGTTCGGTGCGATCTGGCGGATGCTGTGCAGGGAGTCTTTGCGGCTGTCCGCCGTGGGCACACAGAGCAGCTTGCCGATACGGAATCCCGACTCCACCAGGTCGAGCATCCCGATCGGCCTGGCGCAGATCAGGCAGCCCGCGAAGGTCGGTTCCTCCATGATCACCATCGCATCGACGGGGGTGCCGTCGAGATCGAGGGTGTTGGGCACGAAGCCGTAATCGAAGGGATAGCGCACCGAAGAGTGCAGCACCCGATCGAGCACCATCACCTCGGCACTGGGGTTGTATTCGTACTTGTTACGGCTGCCGGCCGGAATCTCCACCAAGAGATTGACCAGTCCGGGGCCCGGGGATGCGGGCAGGCTGCGGAGGTTCATCGCGCGCGCTGGCGGTGGGGAGGGCGGGCAGCAGGTCGCCGTTGGGCTGGTCGCTGCGATCGGCTACCACACTGGTCAGGGGAACGACCAGCGTTAGGAGGGCGATCGCCATACCACCAAGCAAACCGATGCCCTCGCCGAGGGGGTTTGGCTCATTCAGGCTGGCAATCAGGCTTGGTGCGGGGCCCGAACTCGGGGGATTTCCATCACCCTCAGGCAAGTCTTCAGCCGTGGGCGAGGGG
>JBAXOO010000144.1:0-4938 GCA_037133235.1 Cyanobium sp. ELA507 | reverse complement strand
CCGATGCGGTGGTTCGAACCCGCCTGGCGGTGGCCGAACTGGAGCAGGAGCTCGGCCTCACTCCGCGGTGACCCCAGCGGTGCGTGGTCCAGGGTGCGGCAGGCCGCCGCGGCCTGGAAGATCCTTGGCCTGCGGGCAAATCAGGGCCGAGTCGGCGGCGGCAGGCGCGCAACCAGGCCGCCGTCATCGGCCCCGATTCCCTGCGGCGGAGGGTTGCCGGCCTCCCGCCAGAGGCGCAGCGCCTCAGCATCGGCACCATCGATGGCGGAGCGTTCTTGCCTCAGCCGCTCGGAGCCACTGAGGTGGAGCCAGCCCACCACGACAAGGACCAGGATCGCCGGCAGCGGGTGAACGGTGAGCAGGATCAGGCCAAGGGGGAGCAGCACCAGGGCCAGGCAACCACCCTGGCCGCGGGAGGCATAGAGGGGAATCCCAAGCTGGGAATGGACCCTGCTGCGATGGCTGGCGTAGGCCGCCTCGTAGGCATGGCGTTCGGCAGCCCGCACCTCGGCCGCCAGATTGCCGACGGAGACGGTGCTGCCGGAGAGATGGTCGCCGGCGTGCGGATCAGGCATCGCGGGAACGTTGATCTTGCATCGCTTGCTGCCGGTTTCAGACGGTCAGACCAGCCGCCACACCAGCACCGCATAGGCACTGAACCGGACGGTGCAGAGAAGGGCCAGTCCCATGCAAATCGGACAATGGGTAAGGCCCATCAGGCAGGGTGTCGGGGACCATCTCCACCTTGGCACCTCCCCTGGGCGGGCGCCCGTTTTTGCAGGCCCTTGCGGCGAAACCTGCCTGGATCTCCAGCCGGCCAGCCCCCGCTGACCTAGAGATCTGGGTATTGCCTGCGCCAGATCCGTGCTGCGCCTCAGCGAACTCAAGCTGCCCCTCGACCACAGCCCGGCCGACCTGGAGGCGGCGATCTGCCGGCGGCTTGGCATCGGCGCCGCAGCGCTGATCAGCCACCGCCTGGTGAAACGGAGCGTGGATGCCCGTCGCAAGGACGCCATCGCCCTGGTTTATGGCCTGGATCTGGACTTGGCCCTTGATCCCCACCAGCTCCGCCGCCTGCAACGTCGCTTTGCCAACGACCCCCACCTAAGGCCAGCGCCGGATCGCGATTACCGCTTCGTGGCCCGCTTCGAGGAGCCTCTCGACGCCCCCCGCCCGGTGGTGGTGGGAGCCGGCCCCTGCGGCTACTTCGCCGCCCTGCTGCTGGCCCAGATGGGCTTGCGGCCCTTGCTGCTCGAGCGCGGCAAGGCGGTGAAGGAACGGAGCGGCGACACCTTCGGCTTTTGGAACAAACAACAGCCCTTCGACCCGGAATCGAATGCCCAATTTGGAGAGGGTGGAGCCGGCACCTTCTCCGACGGCAAGCTCTACAGCCAGGTGAGTGAATCGGAGGCGGTGATCCGCAAGGTGCTCGAGGAATTGGTGGCGGCCGGCGCCCATCCGGAGATCCTCACCGCCCACAGGCCCCACATCGGCACCTTCAAGTTGGCGACCGTGGTGCGGGGCCTCCGCGCCAGGATTGAGGCCCTGGGCGGGGAGGTGCACTTCGGCGCCAGGGTGGTGGGGTTGCAGCTAGCGGCGGGCAACAGGGCCGTGCAGGGTGTGGAGCTCGCCGATGGCAGCACGATCGAAAGCGACCGCGTGGTGCTGGCGGTGGGGCACAGCGCCCGCGACACCTTCACCATGCTGCGCGATCAAGGGGTTGCCCTCGAACGCAAACCCTTCGCCGTGGGCCTGCGGATCGAACACCCCCAGGCCCTGATCGACCGGGCCCGTTGGGGTGATGCAGCCGGCCATCCCCAGCTCGGGGCGGCGGAATACAAGCTCGTCCACCACGGCAGGGAGGGACGCAGTTCCTGGAGCTTCTGCATGTGCCCGGGCGGCCTGGTGGTCGGGGCCACCTCCGAGGCCGGCGCTGTGGTGACCAACGGCATGAGTCAGCACTCCCGCAACGACCGCAACGCCAACAGCGCCCTGGTTGTGAATGTGGAACTGGCTGACCTGGAGGGTTGGGGTGATGGCCCGGACGACCCGCTGGCGGGGGTGGCGTTCCAGCGTCATTGGGAGCGCCAGGCCTTCCTGGCCGGCGGGGGCGATTACCGGGCGCCGGGGCAATGGTTGGAGGATTTCCTAGCCCGCCGCCCCAGCGGCGGTGTGATGCCCGACGAAGGGGTTGAGGGGTCTTACCGCCCGGGGATCCGGTTGGGCAGCCTGGAGGGCTGCCTTCCCGATTGGGCGCTGGACACGCTGCGGGAGGCCCTGCCGGCCTTTGAACGGCGCATCCCAGGCTTTTGCAGCCCGGGAGCTTTGCTCACCGGAGTGGAAACACGCACCTCATCGCCGCTGCGGATTCTGCGAAGCCGCGAAGGGCTGGAAAGCCCGAACACCCCTGGTCTCCATCCCGCCGGAGAAGGAGGCGGCCATGCCGGCGGCATCCTCTCGGCAGCGATCGACGGCATCCGGGTGGCCGAGGCTGTGGCGATCAGACGTCTTCGTCCTCAGCACCCAGGGGAACCAGGCGGATCTGCTTGCGGCCAAGCTTGATTTCAAATTCGTCGCCGGGCTTGAGATCAAGCAGGGCTGTATAGGCCTTGCCCACCATCAGATTTCCGTTGAATTGCACCTTCGTGCTGAAGCTCAACTTGCGACCCGCCTTGCCCGCCTTGGGCGCGATGCCGAAATCAACACCCTTGGCATTGAGGAGGGATTCGTAGAAAGCCGTGAAGTTCAGCCGTTCGGTGCCGTCCTTCTTGGTGGAGACATAGCCGCAGGCCCGCACGAGGTCGGACTTGCTGACATCGCCCAGTTCCTTGACCTTGGCCAGGAGATCGGCTCCGGTGAGCATGGTTGAGAAGTTGCAACTGCTGCATAATCTCGCAAAAGGTGCCCAATTGCAACCCCGCGACGCTGAATTCCAAGACCGCCTTTGGGGCTGAAATCGACCTTGACCGGCGGCTATCTGTCCAGCCATCGCACCGGCATCCATGGGCAATGATCGCTGCCCTGCACTGGATTTTTAGCCGAACGCATAGGTCCACAATCCGCCTCAATCGACCAATGACTGGCCGGTTGAGACAGGCTTTCGCAGCGCAGATGCAGCCAGATCCAAGGCCAACCCTGGCAACGACAAAGAGCACGGGGTGGGAATGCGCAAAGGTGTCTTGTCACCTCAACCTTGGGCCACAATGCCGCTCCACTGCACCGCCTTCACCTGGTCGCGGCGCCAGGAGTGGAACAACAGGGGCTCCGATGCGGTGCACAGCGGGCAGATGGCCATGTGCCCAGCCCTGACGCCTTCGTGGAGGAGTTGCTGCACCGTGGCGGCCCGGATGTCGAGGCGGTCACGGTGGGGATCGCGATCAGCCAGGAGAGCACCACAGGCCAGCAATTCGTCCAGGGCCCCGCTGCTTTCCTGGCCCCCCGGTCGAAGGGAGGCCGCCACCTGCAGGCTCACGGCCCGCTCCACCTGGTAGGCGGCTCCGGACACCGCCGGACCAAGGGCAACCAGCAGCTCCTCCCTCCGGCTGCCGGCCGCCTCCAGCAGAGCCAAGGCCGCCGGCAAGATCCTGCCGGCCACCCCCCGCCAACCGGCGTGGCAGGCGGCCACCCTGCCACTGGCGGGATCGGCGATCAACACCGGGGTGCAGTCGGCACCACACACCCACAGGCTCTGACCTGCGCCGTCGCTGACCAGGCCATCGGCCTCCGGCCAGGGTTCCCCGCCGGCGCGGCTGGCCGGAAGGACCAGGGCACTGTGGATCTGGCGAGGACGATGGACGCTGATCCCGGCACTGAGATAGCCGGCCAGCTCTTCTGGTCCGCGGCCCTGCCATTGGCGGGTGAAGAAACCGTGCTCGAAATCGGCCAAGAGATTGGCCTGGAGGAAATGGCCTCCGTAGGTGCCTACCCAGGTCCAGCCTACGAGGGCGTTGAAGCCGGCGTCGGGCCGGTCGAAGGGGGGATCGAGGGCTTCAGCCATGGCCTTGGAGCTCAGGCATCGGGCAGGTCCCGCAACAGCCAGAACCCCTCCAGGCGGGGGTTGCTCTCCTCCGCTTGCACCGCGATGAACTGCAGGCCACCGGCCTGCTCCCTGGCCAGAGCAAAAGCCCCAGCGGCTGCGGTCCTTTCCTCCTTGGGCAGGTCCGTGAGCAGCCAGCGGTCCTCAAGACCCGCCTCCAGCACCAGCTGGTTGCCGTCCACTTCCAGGCGAACAGGCTCCAGGCCGGCCAACCAACCGGCAATCGCCAAGGCCCGGCTTCGGCTGAACAGGCGGATGCCGGGCACCGGCGTGGAGGGGGCCAGATCGGCGGGGAGGGGCACCAGGCCGGCGAAGCCCAGCTCCCAGTCTGGGGCCTCGGCCAGGGCTGCCACCGGCAGGGTGGCCCAGGCCCAACGGTCACCACGGGCCACCTCGGGGAGCGGCAGCGGCACCGGCCGGATCGGGGCCGGTGGAGGGGCAAGCGGACCGGCCATGAACCCCTCCTCAGCGGGGTAAACCTGGCTCTGGCGCTCCTGCAGCCACTCCACCAGGCCATAGCAACGGCGGCTGGGTACCAGCTCCAGCCCAAGGGTTTCAACGGCGCGCTGAACCATGGTGCGCATCGACCCCCGCCAGCAGCGAACCCGCCGGGGACGCCCATGGCCCTGGGCCTCGGCCTCCTCCAATGCCGCCTCGATCGCTTCCCGCAACCAAATGGAATTGACGCTTGATGCCGGACAGGCCCGCACCCAGCGGAAGGGGGCTAATTGGGCCGCGCCATCACCGGAGCCGGCGGGGATCGGGCTGGCGCAGATCAGCAACTCCCAGCGCTTGCGGCCATCGGCCTCCAGGATGGGCCTGGAGTAGTAGTCGAGCTCCCAGTCGGGGGCCACCCCAACCGCAAGCCGGGCGGTGGTGCCACTCATCCGGCGGACTGCTCC
>JBAXOO010000143.1:0-4967 GCA_037133235.1 Cyanobium sp. ELA507 | reverse complement strand
GCCCCTGCCCCCCGCCAACGGCAGCCCCAAGCCAGGGGGATCTGGCAGCGATCGATGCGGAAACCCCAGGGCCTACAGGGCCTTGACCGCCGCGGCCGTCGCCGCCCTTGGCGGCGGTCTGGTGGGGCCGGTGCCCGCAGCCCGGGCCAACCTGCTGGCCCCGGTGCTGCAGCTAATGCGCCCCCAATTGGAAAACCAGCTGGCCCGCGTCTGCCTCGACACGGCCGCCGGCCGAAACGCCGAGCTGCGGCGCGCCATGGAGGAGCCTTGCCACAAACTGGCCGTGCCCACCAGCCGCTGTCTGATCGAGGAGACCGACAGCAGCGGCCGTGGCCTGGGCGTGCTCACCGAACTGCTCGCGGGCCGCTTCGGGGATGACAGCGAAGTGGTGGTGAAGCGCTGCCTGGCCCGCCTGTTCGGCTTACCGGCCGACAGCCTGCGGGAGGTGCCCCTGCGGGACCTCGGCCGCCGCTTCGGCAGCCGTCAGGGGGCTGCGGAGGGGCTCTGAAGCTGCAGGGTTATGGATGAAAGGGCCGCAGCAAGGCGAGGCTTTTTGCCTGAGTTCAACGCATTGGAAACTGGGCTTCTTCGTAGAGTTGATCGTCAATGGTTCGCTGCCTCGGATCCTCCCTGTGTTCCTGGCCCCATGGCGTGTTCACTGATTTGACGGCATACCCTCTTGGCGGCAGGCTCGGATCCTGGCTCCAGTACTGCTTTTTGCCGTACCATCAGTTTCGTAGCGCTGGGGAGTGATGGCCACCACCGATCGCCTGGACCTCAAGCTCTCCAGCAGCGACAAGCAACTCCTCCAGCAAGCGGCCGCCATCGAAGGCGTCTCCGTCGCTGCATTTGTGCGCTTAGCCACCAAGCAACGGGCCGCTGAGGCGATCCAGCTCGATCGGGCCATTTCTCTCTCCCGCCGCGACTACGAAACCTTCCAGGCCGCCCTGGCTGAACCGTTCCGCCCCAACGAAGCCTTGCTGCAGGCCTTGAACCAGGCTCAGGCCCGCGTCAAACGTGATTGAAAAGCACCTGCTGGGGCTGCGGGAGAGCCAACAGCGCACCGACTCACAAGGACGCCCATGGAGAGCGAAGCCCTGCAGAGTGCAGTAGACTTGATGCACTAAACCAGGCAATTGCCTCGCCACTCCACTCCATTTCTTAGATGAAAACTCCTTGATTATTTAGCTTTTCACCCTGCTCCAAGAGGCATCTCTCAGCCACTCGCCCCCGCCGCTGGTCATCTCTAGTCAAATCAGCCCTTGGGACTGGGGTGGCGGTTGGAGCACTTACCGCTGGCCAAGCCCAAGCTGTGGTTGTGAATGTGGGTGGTCAAGATTGGGACGTGACCACATTCACAGGAAGCTACAATACTAACCCAGATAATCAAACCAAATTTGGCCTATTAACCGCAGGTGGAGTCATGCCTTGGTGGAACGACAGCTCTCTAGCAGAGTCGTTTGCGACCGCCGTGGGCTCCTCGCTCGACGCCCCTAATTTCGATGGGAATCCAGGGTATGGACCCGCATTTGCATACCAGTTTCTTTTCGTGCCGTGTGGGAGTTGCGTGTTTACCGCGTGGGTTCGTAGCGCCAATGGCGATGTCATTGAACAGAACGTCTCCGCCGACAACGTTGACCTCGCTCTTTTCTACGACGCCAACACAAGCTGGGCCCAAGCCTCCCTAATACCCTTTGGTGCACCTGTCCCTAGCCCCTTGCCTGCCCTTGGCACAGCCGCCGCCTTTGGATATAGCCACAAGCTGAGAAAACGCATTAAAAATATCGATAGCTCTGCTTCCAGCACCTACACCCTCTAATTTGTTAGCTAGCACCCACACAGGTGGTGCTGCAGGGTTCCCATGGCCGCACAGGATGCAACAAGAGGAATGGTGGGTTAATCTTCGGCACAATTATGGTAAATTTCGAGCGATAAAATTTTTCGCGGCCATGCCTGCGTCAACTTCTCGCAGCCCCAACTGGTCATCATTGGCCAAATCCGCCATGAGTGCTGGATTGGCGGCGGGGGCTCTGACCGCCGGCCAGGCCCAGGCTTTGGTTGTGAGTGTGCCTGGTTATGGCCATTGGGATGTGACCACATTTACAGGAAGCTACGACGACAACACGACCAAATTTGCCCAGTTGCCGGCGCCAGGGGTAATGCCCTGGTGGGGCTCACAAACTGCTGCCTTGGCATTTGCCAATGCCGTGCGGAACCAGCTGCCACCATCAGGCATATGTAGCGCGTGCACTCCACCCACAGCTGCCGGGCCTTATTTTGGTTACGGAACTGATGGGTCAATCAACGAGCCAATTGAATTAAGTTATTTTCAATATCTTAGCTCAAGCCCAGAAATCGGAGGGGCTGTTTCAGTATTTCGACAAGGAAATTTTAGCTTTGTTTGGGCCCAGGCCAGCCCAGCGACCACCCCCGCCCCAGGCCCACTCCCTGCCCTTGGAATCGCTGCTGCATTCAGCTATAGCCGCCTGCTGAAGATGCGCATTAAAGGAGAAAAATGAGCCAGCATGACAGTCACAGCTGTGTGAGCGCAGCGATTGCACAAATAATCCCGATAGCACTGCACAGCTCTGGCCCTCTTTCCCATCGGTGGAGGGGCGACGCCGTTTTCCCGTACCTAGTGCCGCCACTCTTGACTAGCCAGAATTGCTTGGCTCATTACTCCTGATGAATCAGAACAGCACTTAGGCCAGTTTATCTTTCGGCAAGACCAATTACTATTCACCCTGCCGTAACCCCTCCATTCGTGCAATCCAAATCCCCAACCCCCATCAGCACCGATCCTTCCCTTGCCGGTGTTTTGGAGGCCCTCTCGCTGGGGCTGTTAGGGATCTTTTTGGCGGCTGTTTTGGTTAGCGCCTGGCCCCCCAAGCTCCTCGATCCCCAGTGGCAATTGGGCCTCACCGCAGATTTGATCAACAACGGTTCGCTGGCCTTGGTAGGTGCCCTGCTCACACCACTAGCCCTTGCCTTCCATCCAGGCAGCGAACGGCTGCGGGCCCGCCGCAATGCCTTTCGCCAATGGGCCCTGGCCGCCGCGATCGGCTTCCTGCTGCTCATCCCCCTGCAGGCCTGGGCAGGCTGGAAGCTCTACCGCACGATCAGCAGCGCAGCCGAGCAGCAGAGCGGACAAGGGGCCCGCAAGCTCGCCGACATTCGCCAAACCATCGCCACCGCCACCAGCAGCCAGGAAATTCAGGCCAGGCTGCAGCAATTGGCCGGCAACAGCGCAGGCCTCTCGCCAAGCCAGCTGCGCACCCCGATCGATCAGCTCCGCAAGGAGCTTTTGGCTGGGGCGGATCAGGCGGCCAATCGCCTCCAGCAACGCATCGAGGCCCAGTCGTCGTTCAAGCCGGATCGACTGATCAAGGAAACGATCCGCATCGCCATCTCGGCCCTGTTCTATTCGGCCTGCTTCGCCTTCCTCTCTGGTGCCCTGCCGCGCACTAGCGAACGGAAGGTTGCTTTTGGCTGGGGCTCCGGCAAGCGGAAGTATTGAAAAGCGGGTGCTGCAGCTCCAAAGCTGGAGCACCCGGAACGCCCGTGAGCCCAGCTCAATCAGCCGGCCGCCAAGGCCTCCAGCGCTGCCGGCACCATCTCCAGCTGGGGGGTTTCGGCAAACACCTCGGCGGCATTGTTGGGGCTCTCCTGCAGGCGCACCTTGTGGAGGCGGGCGCCGGTGGCGGCAATCGGGCCGCTGAGCAGATCGGCGATGTGGAGGGCGATGTTTTCGGCAGTGGGCACGCAGCTGGCGAAGTGGGGCACGTCCTTGTTGAGGAAGGTGTGGTCGAAGGGTTCCACCACCAGATCGGCCACCAGTTGTTGGAGCTCGGCCAGATCGCACACCATGCCGGTGCGGGCATCGATCGGGCCACGCACCGTCACATCCAGCAGGTAATTGTGGCCGTGGCCGTGGGGCCGGGCGCACTTGCCATAGATCGCCTCGTTTTCGGCCTGGCTGAGCTCCTCGCGGGCCAGGCGGTGGGCGGCGGCGAAGTGGGTGCGAATCGAGAGGAAGGCTTCCATGGGATCAAGGGCAGGTCCGGCGAGCACATCGGCCCACAGGTCGGGTTGTTCGTAAAGGCGCAGACCCACCAGCGGCAGGTGGGCCTCCAGGCGGGCACGGATGGCCAGGGCCAGGGCCTCGGTGGTGGGCAGCCGCCCCTCGGGCCGGGTGAGGTCAAACTCCGGCCACGCCTGGTTGAGGAAGCGGAAATCGAGCGGCTCGGTGACCTCGCGGCGGATGGCGTGCTTCACATCCGAAAGGTTGAGCACCATGCCATCGCCATCCAAGGGGCCACCCATCGCCACGATCAGCTCGTAGTTGTGGCCGTGGCCCGGCTCGAGGCTGCAGCGGCCGAAGCGCTGCTGGTTGGTGGCGTCATCCAGCTCCGGCAGCCGGTAGAGATGGCTGGCACTGAAGCGGGCCCGGCGGGTGATCACGCAGGGCCTGCCGCGGCCATGGGGGGCCTGGCCAGCATCCGGTGGCAGCGGGGCCGCGCCGGGTGGAATCGAGCCCTCGATCGGGCGCGAGGTGGGGGGCGCCATGGGCCCTGGGGCAAGCATCGCGAAGGGCCTGAGGGGGTTCCATCTTAGAAACGGGCTGCCGGGGCCAGGCGTCGGCCGGATCACCCCCCGAGCGCCCTTGCCGCCCCTTCCCCCAAGCAACGCCCCATGACCGCGCCAGTTCCCTCGCCTGCGGATGCTGCGGCTGAAGCGAGCCACCGGGAGCTGGCCCGCCGGCTTCAGGGCATCAATCTCTACCTGGTGGGGATGATGGGCACCGGCAAGAGCGCCGTGGGTCGCCCCCTGGCCAGCGCCCTGGGCTACCGCTTCCTGGATGCCGACACCGCCCTGGAGGGGGTGGCGGGCCGGCCGATCCCCACGGTGTTTGCCGAGGAGGGCGAGGAGGGCTTCCGCAGCCTTGAAACCGCCGTGCTCGATCAGAT
>JBAXOO010000142.1:0-4969 GCA_037133235.1 Cyanobium sp. ELA507 | reverse complement strand
GGCCCAGGGGGTCCCGATCAGCCACCACGAGTGGGGCCCTGCTGGACCTGGCGGAACCGGGGATTGCCCAGCTGCAGCTGGCCCAACGCCAGGCGCCCTCGGAGCTGACGGCGATGGAAACCGTGTGATTTGCTACATGGATGGGGAAGAGCGATCCTTAGCTTCCAGACTTACGCCCCTGTTCCATGGTTGGCGCCACGCGCGGATTCAGCCGCTACGCGAGCACCCCATCCACCGGGGCACCAGGTGTGGTGGCGGGCACCGGTAGCGCCGGCAGCAACGCCCCAACCCTGCTGGAGGTGATCCGCAGCCTTTCGGGCAGCAGCATCGAAACAATTGAACGCGGTAAGACGATTTTTTTTCCCGGTGATCCGGCCGAACGGGTCTACCTGCTGCGGCGCGGGGCGGTGCGCCTCTCCCGGGTCTATGAATCTGGCGAGGAGATCACCGTGGCCCTGCTCCGCGAAAACAGCCTCTTCGGGGTGCTCTCCCTGCTCACCGGCCAGCGCTCCGACCGCTTCTATCACGCCGTTGCCTTCACGAGGGTCGAAATGGTGACCGCCCCGGCCACCTCGGTGCGGCGGGCGATCGAACAGGACGCCAGCGTGGGGCTGCTGCTGCTGCAGGGTCTCTCCTCCCGCATCCTCCAGACCGAAACGATGATCGAAACCCTCACCCACCGCGACATGAGTTCCCGGCTGGTGAGTTTCCTGCTGGTGCTCTGCCGCGATTTCGGCGTTCCCAGCAACGAGGGAATCACCATCGACCTGCGCCTCTCCCACCAGGCGATCGCCGAGGCGATCGGCTCCACCCGGGTCACGATCACCCGGCTGCTGGGGGACCTGCGCAACGACGGCCTGGTGCAGATCGACCGCAAGAAGATCACCGTGTTTGACCCGGTAGCCCTCGCCAAGCGGTTCAGCTGAGGGCCCGCCCGCTTCCCTCCTCCGGGGTTCTACCCCTCGGGGATACTGGAGGCAGCTGGAGCGTGGCGTGTCGGGCTGGCTGCTGATCCTGGCGCTGCTGCTGCTCGGCGGAGTCCTCTCCACCCTGGGCGATCGACTGGGCAGCCGGGTCGGCAAGGCCCGTCTGAGCCTCTTCAATCTGCGGCCCCGCAAAACGGCGGTGGTGATCACGGCCCTCACCGGCGCCCTGATCAGCGCCATCTCCTTGGGCCTCTTGCTGCTGCTGAGCGAGCGGTTGCGGGTGGGGCTCTTCGAACTCGACCAGATCCAGGCCCGGCTGCGGGACAGCCGCAGTGCCCTGGAGCACAGCCAGGCCGACCTGGAGACCAACCGCCACGACCTGGCCCGCAGCCGGGCCGATGTGCGGCAAGCGGAGAAGGGCCGCACCCTGGCCCTGCGCAGCCGCCAGGAGGCGGTGAACCGTCGCGAGCAGGTCCAGCGCGAACTGCTGCTGGCGCGCGGGCGGGTGGGCAGCCTGCGGCAGGAACTCCAGCCCCTGCAAAAGGAAAGGGTGCGGCTGGAGGCCGAACGGGTGCGGCTGAGCCGGGATGTGAAGGGCCGTGACCAGGAGATCCGCCGCAACGAAGCCGAGCTGGGGCGGGTGCGGCAGCGGATCGCAGCAGGAGCCCAGGAGCTCAAACAACTCGAGACCAATGTGATCGCCCTGCGCCGGGGTGATGTGGTGATCGCCAGCGGCCAACCCCTCGCCACCGTGCGGGTGAAGCTGCAGCGAGGCCAGCAGCCCAAGCCGGTGATCGATGCGCTGCTGCAGCAGGCCAACCTGGTGGCCTTCAGGCTGTTGCTGCCCGGACGACCGGCCGATCGACAGATCCTGCTGGTGCCCAAGAGCGACATCGAGCGACTCGAAACGATGCTCGCCAACTCCGACACCTGGGTACTCACGATCCGCTCCGCCGCCAATGTGCTGCGGGGGGAAGCCCGGGTGCTGGCCTTCCCGGACCTGCGGCCCAACCGTCCGGTGGTGCACAAGGGCGATGTGCTGGCCCGCACCTCCCTGGAGGGCAATGAACGCAGCAACGATGAAATCCGCAGCCGCCTCAACCTGCTGCTGGCGGCGGCCTATGCGAAGGCCCAGCGCCAGGGGACCCTGGTGGAGGGGCTGCAGGTCGATGGCAATGCCTTCAATGCTCTGGGCCGGGCCCTAGCGGAACGGCCCCCCGGCCAGGCGGTGAACCTTGAGGCGGTGGCGATGGCCCATGCCGACACCCCGGATCCGATCGTGGTGGAAATGCGCTGGGTGGGCGGCAACGGCCGCGGGGGGAACCGCTGAACGCCCCGACTCCGGCGGTCGCGGGTCTGGACCCAGGCCGCAGCAAGTGTGGATTGGTGCGCACCGACCCTGCTCGGCGGCGGATCCTGGAGGCGCTGGTACTGCCACCGGATGAGGCCCTGGCCCGCCTGAAGCGTTGGCAGGAGGAGGGGCTGGGGCTGCTGGTGCTGGGCGACGGCACCGGCCACCAGGCCTGGCGGGAGCAGCTGGAGCCCTGGCTGCCGGTGGTCCTGGTCGATGAACGGGGCACCACCCTGGCCGCCCGGGAGCGCTACTGGCAAATCGAAGCGGCCCGGGGCTGGCGGCGCCTGCTGCCGGCAGGTCTGCGCCAGCCCCCCCGGGACTGGGACGATGTGGTGGCCCAGATCCTGGTGGAACGCTGGTTGGGCTGGCCTCTGGAGCGCGCCCCCGCCCAGCTCAAAAGGCCGCCCGCACCGTGAACACGTAATCGCCACCGGCTTCGAGCTGGTAGTCGGCCTTGAGCAGGAAGCGCAGCAGGGCGTCCTGAATCAGGGCCCGGCCCAGGGAAGGCTCCACGCTCAGTTCACCGCGGTCGAAGGCCCAGCGGAAGGTCCATTGGAAGCCGCCTGCACTCACCTCACCCTCGAGCAGGCAGGGGCTGAAGCTTTGGTGGAGCACCCGCAGCCGGGCCGTGGTGGTGGGGAGCCGGCTCATGGCTCCTCCGCCGCCGATGGAGCCCGGAAGGCATTGAGCCGATTACCAGCCCGCTCGATCCCGAGCCGACGAATCAGGTCGACGCCCGCTGCCACCTCATCGAGAACCGCCTCAAGCCCGGGCCTTTCGGCGGGGCTGAAGCGCCCCAACACGTGGCCCACCGTGCGCTCCCGACGCTCCTGGGGTTCCTGGGCCGGAGCACCGATGCCGATCCGGAGCCGGGCAAACTCCTGGCTGCCCAGGTGCTGGATCGTGCTGCGCAGGCCGTTGTGACCTCCAGCGCTGCCGGAGGCCCGCAGCCGCAAGCGGCCGAAGGGAAGGTCCATGTCATCGACCACCACCAGGAGCTGGGCGGGCTCCAGCCGGAACCAGTCGAGGGCAGCCCGGATGGCGCGGCCGCTCTCATTCATGAAGGTCTGGGGCATCAGCAGACGAAGCCTGGAGGGGCCACTTCCCACCTCCGCCAGCAGACCATGGAGACGGGGCTGGTTGCGGAAAGTGGCTCTACCGGAGGCCGCTAGCCGCTCCAGCACCATGAAACCTACGTTGTGGCGGGTTTCTTGATAACGGCTGCCCGGATTGCCGAGGCCCACCAGGAGTTGGAGATCCAAGAAAGGCCGATCCCCTCAGCTAGGCGAGCCGTGGGAAGGGGCAGGGCCCGCGGCGGTTTGGGCGGAAACGTCTTGGCCGGCTGCATCAGCTGGCGACAAGGGGACGGGCGCGGCGGCGGCAATGGATGGAGCAAGGGCTGGGCCAGACCCGGATCCCGTGGCCACGCCGGTGGCGGCCGTCTGAACCACCCCGTCGGCTGGGGCGGTGAGCGGGTCCACGGCGCTGCGGAACTCTTTCTCAAACTCCTGGGAGGCGCTCTGGAAACCGCGGATGGTGCGTCCCAGGGTCTTGCCCAGCTCCGGCAGGCGCTTCGGCCCGAACACCAACAGTCCGATGGCAGCGATGACCGCCATTTCCGGGAGGCCGATGCCGAAGACGTTCATGGAGGAGGGAAAAAGAAAACAGTGCTCGGCTCAGCCGAGGCCGTTCCAGTTGACGTTGATCCCTTCCAATAGCAGTGACCGGTTGTACAGCTGGAGAATCACCAGCAGGAAGACCAGGAAGAGGAGCATGAACACGCCCATCACGGGAGTGGTGCCCCAGCCGGGAACGACCTTGCCGTACTCGGAATTGAGGGGACGAAGAATGTCTCCAAGACGGGTGCGTTGGGCCATGGCAGCTCGGGCCTCTCGGGCAGGAGATCGCTCTGGCTACTGTAAGGGTCTTGATGGCCGCTCCGCGGCGGGCTGTCGAGAGTTGTGACGGATGGCGCGACCGTTCGCGCTGAATCTCCCCCCCCAGCATGGAACCCAGCACCGCCTCACCCGCCTTTTCCGTGGCCCTCACCGTGCTCACCGTGCTGCTGGCCCTCACCGGCTTTGGCATCTACACCGCCTTCGGGCCGCCGTCGAAGAAGCTCACCGACCCCTTCGACGACCACGAGGACTGAGCCCGCCCGGCCCCCGCTGGCCCATGGCCTGATCAGCCGGAGCCATCCGGACCCGCTTGGGCTGCGCCCAAACGGGCCACTAGAGAGGTGACAACCGCCAGAAGCCCAGTTGCCAGGGGGCCAGCAACCCATCCAGCCCGGGCCGATCCAAGCCCCCAACCCCCGAAGCTAGGGCAGCAGGGGGGCTAGAGCTCCAGGGCCGATCGAGCCCATCGAGGCGGGCCGCCAGCCGCCAGTGGACACCGGGATCCAGGCAGCGGCGGCAGGGTCCCTCGTTTTGCACCGCCAGCACCAGATCGCCGGAGCCATCCCCTATCTGCCGCAGGCTCACAAGGGCGAGATCGGGACCTAGGGCCGGCAGCGCTGGTCCTGGGTTGCCGCCGGGGCTAACCGGATGGCACCAGAGCGGCTCCCGCAGCCGGCGGGCCTGGCCAGGCACCCCCGCCAGGCGCCAGCCTTCGGGGCAAGGCATCAGGGCGAGCCGCTGGCGCTGCCAGCCGTTGTCGGCGCCGGGATCGGGCCAGGTGGGGCCCCGCA
>JBAXOO010000141.1:0-5011 GCA_037133235.1 Cyanobium sp. ELA507 | reverse complement strand
GCCACACGGTCGCGGCCGCCTCCACCGATCAGCACCCGATCGGGATCCGGCAGCTGGTCGAGGGCGGCCGGCGCCGCCGCCTCCACCAAGCCCGCCGGTTCAACGCCCAAACGGGCCGCATTGGCCGCCAACAGCGCCGAGGCCCCGGCCCGGCGCTCCACGGCCCAGAGCTGCAGGGCGGGGCGCAGCCGCAGGGCCTCCAGCCCCACGCTGCCCACCCCGGCGCCGATGTCCCAGAGCACCCCCTCGGCGGGAAGATCGAGATCGGCGAGGAGCTGGATACGCACCTCCCGCTTGGTCATCAGACCTGGTTGGTCGGGATGTTGGAGCCAGAGGCCATCGTCGAGGCCGAACAGGGGAAGGTTGGCCGGGTCGGGGGCGGCGGGGGCTTCCGCAACCAGCACCACGAGGTGGAGGGGATCAAGGTCCACGGGGAGGGGCTCGCCGGGAGCTAGTCGCCTGACCCGCTCCTGGGCATGCCCCAGCCTTTCGAAGATCCAGCAGCCATAGGCGGACTCGAGGCCCGAGGCGATCAGCAGACGGCGCACCGTATCGGCTCCGCCGGCGCCCGGATCGCAGAGCACCCCAAGGGCCGAAGGGCGGCGCTGAAGGGCAGCCGCCAGTGGTTCGGGGTCTCGGCCATGCAGGCTCACCCAGCTGGCGTCGTGCCAGGGGCGACCAATCCGGGCAAAGGCGAGCTGCAGGGAAGTGGCGGCCGGATGAAACCGCAGCTCCTCGGCCGGAAATTCCTGCAGCAGCAACCGGCCGATGCCAAACCAGAGGGGATCGCCACTGGCCAGCAGCACCCCCCGCCGGCCCTCGGCGCGGGCCCGGTGCAGTTGGCTGACCAGCTCGGCCAGCCGATCGGTGGCCAGCAGTTGCGGCTGGGGGCCGGGCCCCTCGGCAAGCCGGCGCTCCACCTCCGCCAGGAGACGTGCTGGCGCCGCGACCAGATCGACCCGGAGCAGGTGCTTCTGCCAAGGGGCGGCAAGGCCGGCAAGGCCGGAGGCATCGGTGCCAACCACCTCGAGCCAGGCCGATTCACCGATGGCCTCCCGTTGCTCCGACCCCGATGGATGGGCGTGGTTGCCAGCCGTGGGGGAACTCTTGACCACTGCGACGGGACCTGGGGGGCAGCTGGATTCAGGGGGGTGCATCCGGTGCCGATCGCTGTGGCGAAGTTAGGCGGTTGAGAAAAGCCATAAAATTATCGCGAAGCAGCAGGGCACCGGCATTGGTCAGGTGGCTGCCATCGCTATAGAGAAGCTGACCACCCTCCACGTTGGAGCACTGGAAGCGCTGCGGCGGACAGAGGGCTGGCAGCGGGTCAAACACCGCCATGCTGGTTGAAGCTGCGGCCACAGACTGCTGCAGCTCCCGGATCTGGCGGGTTCCGGCCACCTGGGAGAGTCTCGATTGGGTCACGGGCTGACAAGCGGCAGGCAGGGCCCAGGCAGGGCGAAACCACTCGGTTCGACAAAGGCTGAGGGGGATTCGGATCTTGGACTGTTGGAAAGATGGCGTGGGAGCAATCAGCACCAGTAGGGCGCCCCTGCGATCGACAAGGGCATCAAGATTCCGTAAGGCGGTGGCGTAACTTTCAAGGGCGGAATCACGCTCGACCGGAGACAGGCTAAACACATAATTATTAATTGCCGATTCACTAACAACCACATCTCCTGGCTTGAGCACCTCGGCTAGCTCCCTGAGTCTGGATTCGTAATGGGGTTGACACTGACGATAACGCCCTCCTCGGTAGTCAGCCTTGCCGGAGGGCGAGAAAAAGGGAAATGGACAGCCACCACGCGTTGCGAAGGAAACGGAAAATAGCCCTTGCTTCAGAACCTCATGACCCAAGATAAATAGGGAGTGGGCATGGCTGTCGCCCTCAAAATAGAGGGTGGGACGACGAACAGAATCATCAACCGACCTGCACATCCATGAGAAATAAGACGACGGAGGCACGGGACTGGTGGGATCAAGAAAGCACATCGCTGAGCTGATTGTGGTGCCTGGAATCAGCTTGTTGGCAGTGGCCAGATCCAAATCGCCGGTGTTCTTACCAAGGAAAAAATCGCCTTTCGCTGGTCCCTGCAACAGCCAAATCCATGCCGATACAACCAGCATGGCGAGCGCCGCAAGCGGGGCCGCGGCAGAAGTAGAAAAAGCACTGAATCGAAAACGAAACCAGAATTCAAATCGGTAGGAAGCAAAAGTCGCAACCCCGATCAGCAGAAGCACCGGCAAGATCGGAGCAGCCCCTAGCCCAATCGTAAAACGGGCCAGAACCAGAATTGGCCAGTGCCATAGGTAGAGCGAATAGGAGGCCAAACCAACGGCCGCTGCATAAGGATGGCCCAGTAGCTTGCCGATCCCAACTTGAGATCGCATGACCACCAGCAACGCCGCCGTAAGCCCAGTGATCGCAACGGTGGAGGGGGCCTCCGATAGGGGAGTGGCAGCCAAGAGCAAGATCAGAATCGCCAGGATCGGAGCACCTGGGGAAATCCCAATTCCAGCGAACTGGAGGACGGCAGGAGGACGCCTCCTGGAGCGTCGATAGACCACAAAGGCCAATGAGCCCAGCGCCAGCTCCCAGAGGCGAAAGGGAGACAAAAAGAAGGCCGCCATCGACTGGCCACGCTGAACGAGAACGAGATAGCCGATCAGGGAGACAACAAACACCAACGTTGACATTCGGACCAGTCGCCGATAGGAAACTGCCCGGGCACGACCCAGGCCAAATCCGCAGGCGAGCATCAGTAGCGGCCAAAGCAAATAGAATTGCTCCTCAACACCAAGAGACCAGGTATGTAGAAAAGGGTTGAACTGATCATCCAGTCCAAAGTAGGTTGATCCTTGGCGGAAGAGGTAGAGGTTCGACAGGCCAAATAACGCAGCAATGCCTGTGCGAAAAACATTCACATAAAGATCATCAATCGGCGAACCAACCAAGGCAAAAAGGCAGGCCACTCCGACGACCATCAGAGCAAGAGCAGGCCACAATCTTCGCCAGCGGCGCCAATAAAAACTCACAAGAAAACGTGACCCAGAAGCGTCCTGTCTGCTGGCCAGCGAACTGGTAACAACGCAGCCAGAGATCACAAAAAAAACATCTACCCCAAGATAACCATTAGGGAAGATCCCAGGGTTGACATGATTGACCAAAACAGCAATAACTGCTATAGCCCGGAGGCCGTCGATCTCCTTGCGATAAGCAAATCTCCTGTAAAAGGATCTCCTTTCCTGGAGTGATTGAACAGGCGACTTCACAGAATCACTCACGGCACCGATCCCCATGCGAAGAATTTTACCCCACCTGCCGCAACCCCAGGCAGGATTGCAGGAAATCAGGCACAGCCAGCAGCAACCAATCCCTGAGTGCCAGGAAAGCCAATCACACTGTAAAAATCTTTTCAGATCGGTCCAAGATGGCTCGCGTTAATTGCTCCGGAGGGGAGTGCCGATTCACCTGATTAGAGCCAGCCCCAAATCCGCCAGGACTGCTAGCGCAGTGGGGATGCCATCTCTGACAAGCTAGGTGGGATCTGCCTTGCCACCGTGCCCTTCGGCTTCCCTTCCCTGCCGCAGCTCCGGCGATCCAGGACGGGCAGCACGGAATCAGGGGCCAACTGGCAACGGCCGATCGGGCTGGGCTGGGAGAGGCCCTACACGGTGCGCTACGCCAGCAACCTCGACGACGGCCCCAACCATGGCGCTCCCCTGGGGGGCTTCGGCGCCGGCTGTATCGGCCGCGGCCCCGATGGCACCTTCAACCTCTGGCACCTCGATGGCGGTGAGCACTGGTTCGGCAACCTGCCCGACTGCCAGTTCGCCCTGTTTGAGCATGACGGCACGGCCAGGCGGGCCCATGCCCTAGCCACCGCCCCCGAGCGGGATGACTCCCGCCCCGATGCCCCCCAGACGCCCCTGGAATCCTGGAGCTGGTACCCCGCCAGCACCCCGGAGCGGAACAGCGGAACCTATAGCGCCCGCTACCCCTGCAGCACCTTCCATTACGAGAATGTCTTTGCGGCGCAGTTGAGCTGTGAAGCCTTCAGCCCAATCCTGCCCGGTGATTACCAGTGCACCAGCTACCCGGTGGCGGTGTTCCGCTGGAGCTTCACCAACTCCACAGCCGCCCCCCTCGATCTTTCGCTGCTGCTGAGCTGGCGCAACACCCTCGGCTGGTTCACGAACACCGACCCCGCCGCCGCCGTGCACTTCCGCGACGACGGCAGCCCCGAACACAACTACGTGCCGGCGATCGGCCGCACCCGCGGGCAGCGCAACCGCAAGCTGGATGCACCGGGCCTGAAGGCCGTTCTGCTGGAGGGGGAGCGGGCCGAGCCCTTGGCCGAGGGCCAGGGACAGTGGTGCCTCGCTGTGCCCGATGAAGAAACCCTCGCCCATGCGGGGCTGGAGATTATGCGCTGCAGCCGCTGGAACCCCGCGGGCGATGGCGCCGAGATCTGGAACTCCTTTGGCCGCGATGGCTCGATCCCCGAGAGCGACAACGACCGCCGCAGCGCCGACCACGACCACGCCAGCGCCGCCCTGGCGGTGCGCTTCAGGCTGGAACCCGGCCAGAGCCTGGAGCTGCCGGTGGTGATCAGCTGGGATCTGCCCGTCACCAGCTTCGCCAGCGGCACCCGTGCCCTACGCCGCTACACCGACGTGTTCGGCAGCGGCGGCGACAAGGCCGCGGCCATCGCCGCCGAGGCCCTGCGGGATTGGCGCTCCTGGCGCACGGCGATCGACACCTGGCAGGCCCCCGTGGTGGGTCGCGCCGACCTGCCGGATCCCCTGCGCATGGCCCTGCTCAACGAGCTCTACGACCTGGCCAGTGGCGGCAGCCTCTGGACAGCAGCCACGCCGCAGGATCCCGTAGGCCGCTTCGGTGTGCTCGAGTGCCTGGATTACGCCTGGTACGAGAGCCTCGATGTGCGGCTCTACGGCTCCTTCGCCCTGCTGCAGCTCTGGCCCGAGCTCGACAAGGCGGTGCTGCGGG
>JBAXOO010000140.1:0-5058 GCA_037133235.1 Cyanobium sp. ELA507 | reverse complement strand
CAACCCAAGCGCCTACGTCGTTGACACCGGGCAACGGGCCTCAGCATTGCCCCCTGTCCAGGGGCTGTGCTGAGGATCAGGGAATGCCTCTGGTCTCAGGAGGCCACTCCCTCGCAGGGGCCCAGCGTCACCAAGCCAGCCCCTGGCGTGAACGATTCACCTGCGAAAGACTGACGGCATCCCGACGCCGGCCCTCCTTGCCTTCCGCCACCGCGGCGCCGCTGCGCTGCCATCTGCTGATCGGCCCGCCCGCCAGCGGTAAGACCACCCTGGCCAGAACCCTGGCGCCATTGCTCACCGCGCCCGGTGAACCGCCGGCCCTGGTGCTTTCCACCGATGCAATCCGCGCCGAAGTCTTTGGCGATGCGGCCGTGCAGGGGCCCTGGATCGACATCCAACAGCGCCTGCTGCAACGGCTGATCAAGGCGGTGGCCGCCGGGATTCCGGTGATCATCGATGCCACCCATGCCCGCCGGCCCTGGCGCCTCGCCCTCACCCAGGCTCTTTTCCTACCCGCGCCAGTGGAGTGGATCGGCTGGTGGCTTTACACCCCCCTGCCCACCTGTCTGGAGTGGAACCGCACCCGCGAGCGCCAGGTGCCCGAGGCGGTGGTCCAGGAGATGGCTGCCGCCCTGGCCGAGCCTCACTTCGGGCCCAGTCGGGCGGAGGGGTTTGCGGCCCTCTGCGCTGTGGTGCCTACCCATCACGACGACCTGGAGCCGTTGCTGGCCGCGGAGCTGGCAGCCCTGGACCGGCGCATCCGCAGCGCCCGGGCCCGCGAGACCCACTGGCAGCTCCATGGCTATTCGCGTTTGCTCGATATGGAGCGGCTGCTATTCCTGATTCGCCTGCTCAGCCGTTACCCCGAGCTCGACGCCAGCGATCCGATCACCCGGGAGCAGCTGGAGGCGATCGTTTCGCCATTGCCGTCTGGCGATCTGGCGGAACGGGCTGCCGTCTTCCTAAGCCGGTTGCATGGCGAGTGCTACGGCGATGCGGGGGCGGTCCGTGGCGATTTGAACTGGCTGGAGGCCAATGGCTTTTGCTTCGGGGGGGAGACCTTGGCGCCGATTCGGCTGGCGGAGATCCGGTTGGTGGAGGGCGACGCCGAGCCGGCACCACCTTCCGCTGCCTTGGGATCTGAGTCAGCAGTCATCCCCACGGATGACGCAGCCAGCCGTGATGCCGGCTCCAGCTCCTCGCGCCGCGATCACCCCGGCCCAGCGAGCTACCGTGGCGGCGGGCACGGCGGCCACCCGCCGATGGGCGATGGGCCGGTGTTCCAGCGGGTGATGACGCTGCTGCGCCACCTGCTGCACCAGCCCTTTGATCGCGATCCGGGCAGCACCCTCACCCTCCATGAGCAGCTGATCGCCGCCACCGCCGCCATCCCCGGCGGCTACCTGCCCGGCGAGACCGCCACCCTGCGCAAGGACCTCGAGAAGCTCCTCACCCCCTACGGCTTCCGCACCGCCAACGACAACGTGCGCCACGGCTATGCCCTCGGCACCGCCGTTTTGCCGGCGCCGCGGCTGCGGGAGATCCAGGCCCTGGTGCAGCAGGCCGCCGGCCGCCTGGCCGATCCCTCCGCCCAGCCGTTGCTCGCCGAACTGGAACAGCGCCTGGCCTGGGCCGGCCTCGATGAGCCCGCCCCGCCCCTGCGGCTCTATGCCCGCCACGGGGTGGTCGACACCGCCTTGGTGCGGCGCGAGTCACTGGCGGCACCCCGTGGCGCCGAGGCGATCGAGCGGGCCATCGCCCAGCGGCGCCGGCTGCTGCTCAACCGTTTTTCCAGTGCCGGCAGCCACGGCGGCACCACCATCGGTGATGGTTCGGGCGAATGGCGGGTGTGGCCGCTGCAGCTGATCTTTCACCACGTCGGCTGGTATCTCTGCGTCGAGGAAGACGTGATCGGCCAGGAGCACGGCCTGATCCGCTGCGAACGGCTCGATCGCCTTGCTCTCCAGAGCGCCTCACGCCGCGACGGCCCGAGTGATGGGCTGCGCCGCAGCCCCGAACGGCAGCACGCGGCTCTGCAACGGCTGGAGCGCCTGCTCCACCACAGCGGCGGCATCTTCTTCGGCAACGACATCAAGGCCCAGCTGGCCCTCGCCAGCCGTTCACCCGGTGCCCGCGCAGGCGTGCTGCAGACCCTGCGCTTCTCGGCCACCCCCTGGGCCTTCGCATTCCTGCGCGAGGGCATGGGCCGCTATCCCCGCGAGCAGGTGCGTTTCTCCAAGCCGTTACCCGGCGATTCTTGGTGGCACCACCCCGATGCGCCCCACGTGCTGGAGCCCAACGCTCCCACCGACAGCCATCCCTATCCCCTGGAGCTGGATCTCCCCAGCTGGACCCTCGCTGCCGACATCGATCTGCGCACCTGGCTGTATGGCTTTGGGGAAGGAATCAGGGTCGAATCGCCCAGCGCGCTGCGCGAGGAGCTGGTGAACCGTTGCCGGGCCATGCTCGCGGCCCATGGGGAGGCCGGCCAGGCAGCCACAGCCCCCGGGAGTGCGGCGGCTGCCGAGGCGGACAGGCCAGCGAGCCGGCATCGCCAGGAGGACGAATCACCGCCGCGGGCTCCCTTCCCTAACCGCCTGCGGCGGGGGTGATGGAGGCTGCCCAGCGACAGGAATCCATGCGGATCACACATCCACCGAAATCAAAGGCGACAAACGCGAATGGATAGGGCGAATGGATAGGGCGTATCGAGCACCATGGCCTTATCCAGCGGACCCCGGGCACCAGGCCTGGCCCGCGGCAGCCAGCGCGGTTACGGGGGTGGAGAAGGCCCAGTCCTAAGGGTGCCGATTCATGAGTCGGCAGGTCATTAGTTGATGGTTCAAAATGATGGCAGCTCACCCTTGCAATGCGATAGCCGGCTTGTTCTTGGCGATGGCGATCTGCCTACCGAATCGCAAGAACAGGGGGAAAACCTTGTTGCCCGAGGGCCAGGCGTTCCTCCCCCTGGGCCCGCCGATCCAGGTGGATAGCTCGCAACTGCCGACGACGGCCAGGACAAAGAGGAGCATGCCGCTGAAGGCAGCGGCAGCGGCGATCCGCGCGGGGCAGCAAAGATGTTCTTCCATTGCCGAATCCACACCGATCGCTGCAGATGGTGCAGCCTGAGCCATGCCCCTGAGCTACATCGATGGCCGCGGTCCCCACTCCTTTCCCGATCGACCTGGCTGCATTTCAACCCCTCAGCCTCGATCCAGACCAGCCCAACCTCAGCTCCGATCAAAAGGCGACCTTGCGGGCCAACATCGAGCTCTGCCGAGACGCAATCATTTTCTTCACGGCCACAGGTGCAGCCCGTGGGGTTGGTGGTCATAGCGGCGGTCCCTATGACACGGTGCCGGAAGTGATGATCCTCGATGCCTTTTTCCGCGGCGCACCGGATCGTTTCCTGCCGGTTTTCTTCGATGAGGCCGGCCATCGCGTGGCCACCCAGTATCTGATCAGCGTGCTGCGGGGTCAGCTGCCGGCCGAAGCATTAATGCAATATCGCGCCGCCCACTCAAGGCTGCCCGGGCATCCGGAACTCGGCCTCACCCCCGGCGTGCAGTTCAGTTCCGGCCGGCTGGGTCACCTCTGGCCGTTTGTGAACGGCGTGGCACTGGCCCATCCCGGCAGAACCGTGTTTTGCCTCGGCTCCGATGGTGCGCAGCAGGAGGGTGATGACGCCGAGGCGGCCCGCTTTGCCGTGGCCCATGGCCTGAACGTGAAGCTCGTGATTGACGACAACGACGTCACCATTGCTGGGCATCCTTCGCAGTACCAGCCTGGTTACGACCTGGAGCGCACCCTGACGGGTCATGGGCTGCTGAGTCTCAGCGGCGACGGCGAAGATCTCGATGATCTGTACTCCCGCCTCCACCGCGCCGTGGCCAGCGACGGCCCGGTGGCGGTGATCAACAAACGCCCGATGGCGGTGGGGATCGAGGGGCTGGAGGGCTCCACCCACGGCCACGACGTGATCCCGGTGGATCTGGCCATCGCCTACCTGGAGAAGCGCCGTCAGGAGGCGGCAGCCACCTATCTCAAGGGCATCATCAAGCCCACCAATCCCGCCACCTTCCTGGGCTCAGGCCAGCGGCTGGAGGCCAACCGCAACGTGTTCGGCGATGCGGTGGTGGAGCTCCTTGCGGCCATGCCGATGCCGGTTCGCAAGGACAAGGTGCTGGTGGTGGACAGCGATCTTGAGGGCTCCTGCGGGCTGACTCAGATCCGCAAGGCCTACCCCGAAATCTTCGTGAGTGGCGGCATCATGGAGCGGGCCAACTTCTCGGCAGCGGCAGGATTCGGCATGGAGGCGGGACGCCAGGGCATCTTCGCCACCTTCAGCGCCTTTCTGGAGATGCTGATTTCCGAGATCACCATGGCCAGGCTGAACGGTGCCAATGTGCTGGCCCACTTCTCCCATGCCGGCATCGACGACATGGCGGACAACACCTGCCATTTCGGCCTCAACAACCTGTTCGCCGACAACGGGCTCGAAGAAGACCAGAGCACCCGGGTGTACTTCCCGGCCGATGCGGCCCAGATGCGGGCCTGCGTGCAGGCTGTCTTCAACGATCCCGGATTGCGCTTCATCTTCTCCACCCGCTCGAAGGTGCCGAACCTGCTGGATTCCGATGGCAGCGATCTGCATGGTGAGGGCTACCGCTTCGAGAGCGGCAAAGACGAGGTGGTGCGTGATGGCACGGCTGGCTATGTGGTGAGCTTCGGCGAAAGCCTTTACCGCGCCCTAGATGCCGTCGAACGCCTGCGGGAAGAGGGGTTCGATGTGGGCCTGATCAACAAGGCGACGCTGAATGTGGTGGATGAAGCCATGATCGCCAAGGTGGGTCGTTCTCCGTTCGTTCTGGTGGTGGAATCGTTCAACCGGCGTACGGGATTGGGTAGCCGCTACGGCTCCTGGCTGCTGGAGCGTGGCTTGACGCCCCGCTATGGCTATCTAGGCACCCACAAGGAGGGATGCGGCGGACTATGGGAGCAGTTTCCCCACCAGGGTCTTGATCCCGACGGGATCATCAGCCATGTGAAGGGAATGCT
>JBAXOO010000139.1:0-5065 GCA_037133235.1 Cyanobium sp. ELA507 | reverse complement strand
CCACCAGCCCGCCACCAGAAACCAGATCACATTGCCGACCAGGCCCAGGGGACCGTGGGCGAGATCGGGGCGGCCCGTGAGATCGCGGCGGTTGATCGCCTCGTTGCCGAAGGGCCAGAAGGAGAAGTTCGCGATCCGGAAGCAGGCCCGGGCCCAGGGCAATCCCACGATCGTGATCGCCGCCACCACCCCGGCTAGCCACCAACCCAGCCCCATCACGAAGCCGCCGAGCACGAACCAGAGCACATTGAGCAGGAAGCGGAGCATGGGCAGACCTCAATCCACAAAGAAATAGGTGATCGACACCTCGGTGCTGCGGTACTCGTGGCGGTAACCCCCCTCGAAGGCGGTGCCGATGTACCGCCCCCGAATCGGGGTGCCGAAGCCATTGCGCGGAATGATCGTGGCCGGGCACTCACTTACCCGACCGCGGTGATGGCAGGCCCCCTCCTCCTTGATCAGCCGATAGGCCAGGTGGTCGGCAAACATCACGGTGAGGCTCGTGGCCATGGTGCCGGCTCCTGCCGGGGTTTTGGTCGGGTTGGCGGGATTCGGCACCGGCCGGGGCTCTGTTTCGGGGGCGGGGGTGATCGCACAGGCCAAAGGTTTGCCGTTGCGCAGGCAATTGGGGGAGAGCTGGGCCCTGGCCGGTGACAGGCCCAGCGGCAGCGGCCCCATCGGCCCCACCAGCACCAGGAGCCCCACCAGGATGGCCCTCCCGGACCAACGCGCCGAGGGGCCCTGCCCCGGCAGCCTGGCGGGGCGGAATCCGAACAGCATCCCCACAACCATGGCCTTCAGCGCATTCAGGAGTGGAAGAGGAGCACCAGGCCGGATTTCACCTGGTGGAACTCCCGCTCTTCCCGGCTGAGGTCCAGGCCCACCTCCAGTCCCTCCTTGAGGGCCAGCTCGTAGGGCGGGGCCGTTGGCGCGGTGCCGGCGGCCCAGAGGGCGGCGATCCCCACCGGGGTGGCGTGCCAGCGGAACCGTTCCGTGGTGCCGATCACCGGTTCCTTAAGCGCGTCTTCGAGGAGGTCCCGGATTGCCATCCCTGCCGGCTTGCACCGTCAGCCACAGGCCTCAGTTTCCGTTGGTCTTCCCGGAGAAGATGCCGGCCGACAGCATTTGTGATCTAGCTGCGCCATTGCCTTGCCAAGCCAGCGGCGCCCTGGGCTGCCCTGGCCCAGCACCGAACCCGCCACCTACCCTGCAGACCAGACCTGCCCCACGGCACCACGGCCGGCATGACAGCGCTTCCCGGCCCGATCGCCCTGGTGCATGAATGGTTCACACCCCGCTCGGTGGGGGGTGCTGAACAGGTGGTGCGGGAGCTCGATGCTCTGCTCAGCTGCTGCGGCCGCCCACCCCAGCTCTATGCCCTCGTGGATGGCGAAAGCAGCAGGCCTGGCAGCTGGTTGGAGGGCCGTGCCATCACCACCAGCTTCATCCAGCGCCTGCCCTGGGGCCCCAGCCATGTGCAGCAGTACCTCCCCTTGTTGCCCCTGGCGATCGAACAGCTCGACCTGCGGGGCTATCCCCTTGTGCTCAGCAGCAGCCACCTGGTGGCCAAAGGCGTGCTCACTGGGCCTGATCAATGCCATGTGAGCTACGTGCACACCCCGGTGCGATACGCCTGGGACCAGATGCACGCCTACCTGGCCAGCTCCGCCGTGGCCCGCAGCCCCCTGGGGCCCCTGGTGCGCCTCCAGCTCCACCAGCTGCGCCAGTGGGATGTGCTGAGTGCCCAGCGGGTGGATGAGCTGGTGGCCAATTCCCGTTTCACGGCCAGCCGCATCCGCCGTTACTGGCGGCGCCGGGCCCAGGTGGTGCCTCCGCCAGTGGCGGTGGAGCGCTTCCGTTGGAACAGCCCCCGCGATGACGTGTACGTGAGTCTCTGCCGGCTGGTGCCCAATAAGCGGGTGGATGTGGTGGTGCAGGCCTTCAACCGCACTGGTTTGCCCCTGGTGGTGCTTGGGGATGGACCCGAGCGCGGGCGGCTTGAAGCGATGGCCGGGCCATCGATCCGCTTTCTTGGGCGCTGCAGCGATGCCGAGGCGGCGGGCTGGTTGGAGCGCTGCCGCGCCTACGTCTACGCCGGCCTGGAGGACTTCGGCATCGCTCCGGTGGAAGCCATGGCTGCCGGGGCCCCAGTGATTGCCTACGGCGCCGGTGGCCTGCGCGACAGCGTGCGCTGCCTGGCGGAAGGGGCCCCTGCCCCCACCGGGTTGCTCTTTGCTGAGCAGAGCGCGGCCTCCCTGGCGGCGGCCCTCGATCACTTCGAGGCTGGTGCCCTCTGGAGGCGGCTACCGGCGGAGGGCCAGCGGCAGTGGGCCGAAACCTTCGGGCCCGAGCCCTTTCGCCGGCGCATGGCGACCGTGCTGGAGGAGGGCTGGCAACGCCACCAGCGGCGGCTGCGCCACGGGGGGGGCTTGCCTGGCTCAGCCGAAGCTGTGCCTCTGGGATGAGTGGCCCCGCCGGCTGGAGTCTCAGCGCGACAGATCCTTAGATTCTTTGGCATCTTGGGTATCCGATGATTTCATCCCTCGGATCCGCCACCGGTTCGTCAGCGCTCTTGCCGATCGCACCCCGCCTGCTGCGGGCCGAGCAGCTGATTGAGCTCCAGTCCCGGCGTTCCAGGGTGATCAAGCGCTCCGGCGACATTGTTTTTTCGCTACTGGTCCTTTCGTTGGGCTCGCCGGTTTTCCTGGCCCTTGCCCTGCTGGTGAAGTTCAGTTCCCGGGGGCCCGTGTTTTACGTGCAGCAGCGGGTTGGTCGCGATTACAAGAGCTTTGGCTGCATCAAGTTCCGCACCATGCGGCGGGATGCAGACCGAATTCTCTCCCGGCTGCTGTCGGAGTCGCCCGATCTGCAGGAGGAATTCCGCAACGATTTCAAGCTGCGCAACGATCCCCGGATCACCCGCCTCGGCCGTTTTCTGCGCCGTTCCAGCCTGGATGAATTGCCCCAATTCCTCAATGTCTTCCGCGGCGACATGAGCGTGGTAGGGCCACGTCCGATCGTGCGCCAGGAGCTCCCCCGATACGGGGACCAGATGGAAGAGGTGCTGGCGGTGCGTCCAGGCCTCACGGGCCTGTGGCAGGTTTCGGGCCGCAACAACCTCAGCTACGACGAGCGCGTGGCCCTTGACCTGCGCTACGCACGGCACCGCAGCTTCTGGATGGACCTCACGATCATCATCAAGACCGTGGGCGTGATCCTTGACCCCCGCGACCGCGGCGCCTACTGAGCGGAGAGGAGAACCAGGAGCGGCAGGCTTGCCAGCAGCCAGGTGATCTCCAGGGTCAGGCTGAGCTTCAGGATCCTTTCCACCCCTGAGAGATCCGGCTTTGGGGCGCTGGCCGCCAGCACTGGCTTGCTCCGCAGTTCCCCGCCATAGCGATTCACCCCACCCATCCGCACCCCGGCGGCTAGGGCGAAAGCAGCTTGGGAAACCCCCGCGTTGGGGGAGGGATCGGGCGCCCCTTCCCGCAGGGCCCGTTGAAACTGCCGCCAGGGGCCTTGGCCTGGCCTGCCTCCTTGATGGCTTCCGACTCCCCAGCCCGCCAAGAGCGGCAGGGTGAGGGCCGTCAGGCGGCAGGGCAGCCAGGTGAGCATGTCGTCGAGGCGGGCACCGGCGGTGCCCAGCCAGCGCAATCGCCCCAGCCGGTAGCCCAGCATCGAATCGAGGGTGCTGGCGGCCTTGAATCCCCAGGCCAGGCTGAGGGGGCCCGGCCAGAACGCGGCAGCGGCCTCCCCCTGAAGGCTCCAGAGGCCAGCCCCCACCAGCATCCAGAAGAGCGGTGCGAAGAGTCCATCCACCGCGTTTTCGCTGGCGGTTTCGGCCGCCGCCCGCAAAATGTCCTGGTGATCGAGCTGGGCCACATCGCGGCCCACGATCCAGGCCAGCCGCTGCCGGGCGGCCTCGAGGGCAGCCTCCCTATGCCCTTTGGCGCTGGCCCCCGCAGCGCCCAGCTCCTGCGCCTCCAGCTTGGCCAACACGCCTTGCACCGCCTGCTCCAGGCTGCGGCCGGCCAGGGCACTGGCTAGGCCAGCCACCAGAAGCGGCAGCCCCAGGGGCGGCCACTGGAAGGCCAGCCGTTCAAGGGACCATCCGGCCAGGCCGCTGGCTCCCACCACGATCGCCGTGATGGCTACCCCCGCTAGCCGAAGTGGTCTTGGCCGGTCGCCGGCCCAGGCTTCCGCCCAACCCCGCATCACCGTGATCCCCCACCCCATCACCTCCACGGGATGGGGGCAGCGGCGCGGATCGCCCAGCAGGCGGTCGAGGACGCAGGCTGCAGCCACTAGGCCCCAGGGAAGCAGGCCCCAGGGAAGGACTCCCCAGGGCAGTAGGGCCGACCAGCCCAGCAGGGTGGGCACGGCGAGGGCGAATCTGCCGGCGGCGTTGATCAGGCCGCCTTGAGCCAGCTGAACATCGAGCGCAGACCCTTGCCCACCTGTTCGATCGGGTGCTCGGAGTCGCTCTGGCGGATGCGGTCCATCTCAGGCTTGCCGGCCTCGCACTCGGCCACGAAGTTGCGGGCGAAGGTGCCGTCCTGGATGTCGGTGAGGATCCGCCGCATCTCGGCCTTGGTTTCGGCGGTGATCAGGCGCGGTCCGCTCACATAGTCGCCGTATTCGGCGGTGTTCGAGATCGAATCCCGCATGGCCGTGAGGCCACCTTTCACCATCAGGTCCACGATCAGCTTCACTTCGTGCAGGCACTCGAAGTAGGCCAGTTCGGGCTGGTAGCCAGCTTCCACCAGGGTTTCAAAGCCAGCCTTCACCAGCTCGCTCAGGCCGCCGCAGAGCACGGCTTGCTCCCCGAAAAGATCGGTTTCGGTTTCTTCCTTGAAGTTGGTTTCGAGGATGCCGGCCCGGGTGCCGCCGATCGCCTTGGCATAGGCCATGGCCAGGCCGCGGGCGTTGCCGGAGGCGTCCTGCTCGATCGCGAAGAGGGCGGGAACCCCCTGGCCGTTTTGATATTCCCAGCGCACGGTGTGACCCGGGCCCTTCGGGGCGATCATCACCACGTCCACATCGGTGGGGGGCTTGATCAGGCCGA
>JBAXOO010000138.1:0-5114 GCA_037133235.1 Cyanobium sp. ELA507 | reverse complement strand
CCGAAGCCCAGCCTTTGCCGAAGCCCAGCCTCCTGCGAGGGCCATGCTTCCCTGAAACCAAGCAACCCAAGTTGGCGGTTGAATCCGTTGCCTGAGGCGTTTGTTGGTTCAACCAGCCTGGTTCAACCCACCTGGATCAACCCGCCTCAATCCACCCATCTGAATCAACCCTGCCGAAGCCGCCCCATGGCCGATCCCTCCTTCCCCCAACCGGCTACCGCCCCAGGTCCGGCCACGGCCGCCCCACCGGAGCTGCTCGTGGTGGGCCGCCTGGTGGGCGTCCAGGGTCTGGGGGGTGAGCTGCGGGTGCTGCCCCTCTCCGACTTCCCCGAGCGCTTCACCCGCCGCGGTCCCCGCTGGTTGCAGGCCAAGGGCAGACCTGCCCAGGCCGTGGAGCTGCGCAGCGGCCGCCAACTGCCCGGTAAGGAGGTGTTTGTGGTGCGCATCGCCGGCATCGACAGCCGCGACGCGGCCGAGGCCCTGGTGGGCCAGGAGTTGCTGGTGCCCGCTGCCGATCGCCCCCCCCTGGAGGAGGGCGAATTTCACCTGCTCGATCTGGTGGGGCTGGAGGTGCGGCTGCTGGCGGGTGGCAGCCCGCCGGAGAACATCGGCAGTCCGACCGGAGGCATCGCTGCAAGCGAACCGCCCGAGGTGGAGGAGGAAGAGGTCGGATGCACAGCCAGCGGTGCGTCCGCAAACATGCCTGCCGCGGTGATCGGCCGGGTGCTCGATCTGATCCACGCCGGCAACGACCTGCTGGAGGTGGAACTCAGTGCCGCGGCCCCGGGCGGTGGGCCCCGCCGCCTGTTGATCCCCTTCGTGGAGCCGATCGTGCCGGTGGTGAACCTTGCCGAGGGCTGGATCGGCATCACCCCGCCGCCGGGACTGCTGGAGCTCTGAGGCCCGCCGCTTCACCTGGGTCAGCGCCACCAAGCCGATCCGATGGCCTTGGGAGCGCTAGGGGCTCCGACAGTCCCCCTTCCGTTGGCCAAGGTGCCCCCTGGGACAGCCGCAGGACAGCCGGCTCAGGTTGAATGGCCACCACACGTTTGCATGACGCAGCCGCGGCAGCCATGGCACCTACTCCCCTGGTCCCGGTGATCCTCTGCGGCGGCACCGGCACCCGCCTCTGGCCCCTCTCTCGCGCCAGCTATCCCAAGCAGTACTGGCCCCTGGCCGGCAGCACGGACGACACCCTCCTACAGCAAACCCAGCAGCGCCTGGAGGGCCTGCCAGCCCTCGCCCCCCCCCTGCTGATCTGCAACGAGGACCACCGCTTCATCGTCGCCGAACAGATGCGCCAGATCGGCGTGGAACCGGCCGGCATCCTGCTCGAGCCGATGGGTCGCAACACCGCGCCCGCCGTCGCCGTTGCCGCCCTTCAAGCCACAGCCAGCGGCGCCGACCCCCTGCTGCTGATCCTGGCGGCCGACCACGTGATCAACCAGCCAGAGCGCTTTCGGGCCACCGTGGCCGCCGGCATCCCCGCCGCCGAAGCCGGCCGGCTGGTGACCTTCGGCATCGTGCCCACCGCGCCGGAAACCGGCTACGGCTATATCGAGGCCGCCCAATCCCTTGATCCCGCCGCCCCGGTGCCGATCGCCCGCTTCGTGGAGAAGCCCGACCGGGCCACCGCCGAAGCCTTCCTCGCCACCGGCCGCTTCACCTGGAACAGCGGCATGTTCCTCTTCCGCGCCAGCGCCATCCTTTCGGAGCTGGAGCGGCTCGCCCCCGAGGTGGTGAGTGCCTGCCGCAGCGCCCTCGACAACGACAGCCCCGACCTCGAATTCCTGCGGCTGGAACGGGAAGCCTTCGCCAACTGCCCCAGCGTGGCCCTGGATGTGGCCGTGATGGAAAAAACTGCCCTCGGCGCCGTGCTGCCCCTGGAGGCCGAATGGAGTGACGTGGGCAGCTGGAGCGCCCTCTGGGAAACAGGCCAACGGGATGGGTCGGGCAATGTGCTGCGGGGCCGGGTGATCAGCGAAAACTCCCGCAACTGCTACCTCCGCAGCGAACACCGCCTCGTGGTGGGCCTCGGCGTGGACGACCTGGTGGTGGTGGAAACCGACGACGTGGTGCTGGTGGCCCACCGCGACCGCGCCCAGGATGTCAAGGCGATCGTGGGTCGACTGGAGCAGGAAGGCGCACCCGAAAGCAAGGCCCACCGCCGCATCTACCGCCCCTGGGGCCACTACGACGGTGTGGTGGAAGGCGAACGCTGGCAGGTCAAGAAGATCGCGGTGAAGCCCGGTGCCAGCCTCTCGCTGCAGATGCACCACCACCGCGCCGAGCACTGGGTGGTGGTGAAGGGCACCGCGATGGTGGAGAAGGACGGCGTCGAGGAGCTGGTGGGCGAAAACCAAAGCACCTACATCCCCCTGGGCTCCCGCCACCGCCTGCGCAACCCCGGCAAGATCCCGGTGGAGCTGATCGAGGTGCAGAGCGGCCCCTACCTCGGCGAAGACGACATCGTGCGCTTCGAAGACCGCTACGGCCGCACCGACATCCCAGCCCTGCCGAACTGAGCAGTCAGAGCAAGTCCGCGACGCCTACTCAACCGTGACGCTCTTGGCCAGATTGCGCGGCTGATCCACATCCAGACCCCGGTGGGCGGCGATGTGATAACTGAGCAACTGCATCGGGATCACCGTGAGCAGGGGGCTGAGCAATTCATCCACCACCGGCAGGGGGAGCAGCAGATCAAAGAGTTCGGTGTCGGGGCTATCGGGGGCGACGCCGATCAGCTGGGCATCGCGGGCCTTGGCCTCCTGGGCATTGGAGAGCACCTTGTCGAACACCGTGCCCGGCACCGCGATCGAGACCACCGGCACCCGGGCATCCAGCAGGGCGATCGGCCCGTGCTTCATCTCGCCGGCCGGGTAGCCCTCGGCGTGGATATAGCTGATCTCCTTGAGCTTGAGGGCCCCCTCCATGGCGATGGGGTAGTTGATGCCCCGGCCCAGGAAGATCACATCCTGGGTGTCGGCAAACAGGTGGGCCAGCTCGGCGCAACGCTGGTCGTGGTCCTCGACCAGGCTCTGCAGCTGGGCCGGCAGGGCCCGCAGACCATCGGCCAGCACTTGAAGCTCGGCCAGGGAGCGCAGGGGGGCATCGGAGCGGCCCGGCGAACCCTCAGGGACTAGCTCACCGGCGGCAAGCGCCGCTGCCGCCACGGTGCGGCGCTCAGCGAAGGCCAGGGCCAGGCCGTAGAAGGCCAGCAATTGACCCATGAAGGTCTTGGTGGCCGCCACCCCCACCTCGATGCCGGCACCGATATCGAGGATGTGGGGTACGAGGCGACCCAGGGAGCTCTCGGGGCGATTGGTGATGCCCAGCAGGAGGGGGGCGAAGGCCGGATCGCCATGGGCCAGCCGGCGCCCCTGCTCCATGGCCAGGGCCGCCAGGGTGTCGGCCGTTTCCCCCGACTGGGTCACACCGATGGTGAGGGTGCGGGAGGCCAGCGGGGGTGGCGAATAGCGGAATTCACTGGCATAGAAGACATTGGTGGGGATCCCGGCCAGCTGCTCCAGCAGGTAGGCACCCACCTGGGCGGCATGGCGACTGGTGCCGCAGGCCAGGATCTGGATCCTTTCCACCCCGGCGTACACCGCATCGTCGAGGGGGAGCGCCACCAGAGCTTCGCTGGGCAGATGGCGCGCCACCCACAGGGCCGCCGTTTCCGGCTGCTCGTGGATCTCCTTGAGCATGAAGTGCCGGAAGCTGCGCTTATCGGCCACGTGCTCCGTGCCGCTCAACAGACTCGGCGTGCGCTGCACCCGCTCGCCCGCCTCGTTGTAGAGCTCGATCCCGAGGGGGGTGAGCAGGGCTACCTCCCCATCCTCCATGGGCAGGATCGTGCGGGTAAAACCGGCCAAGGCAGGGGTGTCGCTGGCGCAGAGGAACTCCCCTTCCCCCAGGCCAATCAGGAGGGGCGCCTGGCGCCGCGCCACCACCAGGGCCCCGGGCACCTCAGCCCAGACAACCGCCAGGGCGTAGGCCCCGTGCAAGCGGGGCAGCACGTCCTGCACGGCCCGCAGCAGCAGGGAGGCCGAAGGCATCGCTCCGGCGGCCTCAAGCTCCGCTAGCTGGCGGGCCACCAGGTGGGGGATCACCTCGGTATCGGTGTCTGAAAGGAACACCACGCCACAGGCCTGCAGCTCCTCGCGCAGGGTGCGGTGGTTCTCAATGATGCCGTTCTGCACCACCGCCAGCCGGCCGCTGCCATCGAGGTGGGGGTGGGCGTTGCGTTCCTCCGGCTTGCCGTGGGTGGCCCAGCGGGTATGGCCAATGCCACACAGACCGGGGGCCCCCTCGGCTTCATAGCGGGCGGTGAGATTCACCAACTTGCCCTCGGCCTTGAGGCAATGGAGCCGCCCGCCGGACGGTTCTTGAGCCACGGTGGCGATGCCGGCTGAGTCGTAGCCGCGGTATTCGAGTTGGCGCAACCCATCGAGGAGTTGAGGTGCCGCCTCACGCGAACCAATCAGGGCAACGATGCCGCACATAGCAAGGGGAGCGCGGGAGTGGAGCGCCAAGGGGAAGGCGCCAGCTGAGCTTATGGGCAGGGGGGCCACAAAAAAAGCCAGACCCTGGGGCCTGGCTCTGGACTCCAATGAAAAGAGGTTGGCTCATCCCATGGGGCTCCCTTGGTCTTTGTGAGGGAGGAACCCGACCGGGCCGAATTGCCTTAAATCAGTACGACAGCCCCATGGAACGGGAGGTTTCGTCGCCGAGATAGACGCGGATGCTGAGGAAGTCGGTGGGGCAGGCGGTTTCACAGCGCTTGCAGCCAACGCAGTCTTCGGTGCGGGGGGAGGAAGCGATCTGGCCGGCTTTGCAACCGTCCCAGGGAACCATCTCGAGAACATCGAGGGGACAGGCCCGCACGCACTGAGTGCAACCGATGCAGGTGTCGTAGATCTTGACGGCGTGGGACATGAGCGCTCGTGAAGGCCGGCGTGGAGCCAACGTACCCACAGGTGTCCGGGGGGAGCTCACCGGGAGACCAGCCCGTCACCCTTGTTCATACGCCCAGGGGAGGGGCACAAGGCCGACCCGTAGGATGCGGCCTCCCACACAGCGGCCATGTCCCAGGAAGCGATCTTCGAGAAAGT